>JAFLJQ010000028.1 GCA_022712915.1 Gammaproteobacteria bacterium
TAAGGCAGCGGTTCTGCGTGCATTAGAATACTTGTCAACGAATGCAAAACGCGCTCACCCTGAACGTGATAGGTTGTCAGGTCGCGCTAAGCTTGGATTGACGCTTGTTTTTTGTACAGCTTAAGAACTAACGTATGAACAACACTAAGTCAATTCATTGAGAGGGTGTCGGTTGATCTATAATGAAGTGCATCCTATAGAGAAGACTAAATTTTTTTCGTAAAATATGCTTTTGCTGTATAAATTGCTATTGCCCAGTGGCTACGAAGTACGTCTAAAAACTCAATCAAGCCGATGATAGCAAGGCAAAAACAAGTGACAAAATCATGAGGAATGATTTTGGACATGCAATAGCATGGCCCCGAAGGGGCTCGCCATAGGGATGTGCCGAGCAGAAAGCGCAGTTTACACGTAGTAAATGAGCATTTTGAGCTTATTTTAACGCAGCCAACGCTGCTTCAGTGGTTTTTTAGAAGTGCCCTACGGTTATTCATGGCCTTACTCGACGAGAATATCACCGGTATATTATCCGTGGGCTGGGTGACATTAAATATCCGTGTGTAAAATACTTCTTTTTTTATCCCTTTATTAAATTGTTTAACAAGCCCGCATTTATTGGCCAGGAAGCCATGCTCTGTAGTTCAAACCAGCCCTTGTTAGCTATACTTAATATTAGAGGGAATAACCGCATAAATTATCATGATAGAACCACACAATCATTTACGTAATATGCTTAGAACACAGGTAAATATTGCTCATATTGTATTTGGTCTGTTGTTGGTTACCACTATAGATTTTTGAATTATGATATTCAGGTGAGGTTGAAAAAGGATCTCAATATTCCAAATGACTGTTATTTACAGGTCACTATGTCGAATTTAATCAATGCTAATATAAGCTTTAATATGAAAGTGATTTGTTTCAATGCCAATGTACTTGCTTTGTAGCTGATTGATGTACGAACTAGTTGGGCGGCAGTATATAATCGAAACATTAATGTCTGAAATGAAGTTAGATAGTTAGGATTGCAAGCCATTTTTTTACGGGGGAATTAGGTGAAAGATAAACGTCAGCATCAACGTATACAATTTTTGAGAAGAGTTGTGGTGACCTCTCCCGTTGATGAGGTGCGTCTGGTATTAGATGTGCTGGATTATTCCATGGGTGGAATGAGTGTGTTCAGTAAAAAAATATTTATTGTCGGCGATGAGTTATATCTCGAGTCACTAACCAGCCTGGATGGTGACAATAAGCCACTTGGTTTGAGTGCAGAAGTCCGACACGTTGAGAATCATGAGTCACAGGGTTTTGTGATAGGGCTGGAATTCAAGAAATAACCTAGGGCCTTTTAGATAGTTGCAAAAACGGGATCGATTTATATCGATCCCGTTTTTTTTATATCAGGTAATACTCAAGCTGCGACGTGCGACGCATCCGAGGTTTCGGCGGCTTCCTGTTGCAGCATATCCTGCTCTTCCTGTAATTGGGAAAGAGTAATTCCATCCAGATAACTGTAGATTTTGTTGCTTAACGAGTTCCACATAGCCTTACTTATATTACTGTCAGCTTGGTATTCAGCGCATTTTGACAAAGGAGGATCTATGGCGATCACAATATCTGCTATGGTAATGGCTTCCAGTGGTTTGGCTATTAAGTAGCCACCGCCTGGCCCCCTGACACTGTTTACCAGCTGGTTCTTGCGTAGCGCAGCAAAAATCTGTTCCAGGTAGGAAAGAGAGATATTTTGCGTGGTGGAAAGTGAATTAAGTGAAATAGAGCTTTTTGGACTATTTGCGAGCTCCAGCATTGCCTTGATTGCGTATTGTGTGCGTGATGATAATTTCATGGCCTTATCCCTTTTTTATAAATTTCGTCATTATCGCTCAGTAAATGTGTAATACTGACAATAAAATTAGATGTTATGTTTGACAAAAACAATGAGGATTTGTTAAAAATTGTAACAGTTAGACAAAGTAAGGCTTCAATCTGTGATCTGGTTCTTACTAGTAAGGCTAACTACCTGATTTAGAACAAATATAACATCGATTAACAAATACACCACAAGTCAGTGGGAAACTACCTTCCAGGCAGCTTCCATAACCGTTATTAGCTATTCTAGCCACTTTTACACATAAATCCAGTATATATGTGTGCGTTTATAAAGTTTTGAAGTAGATTTGGATGGATATTTTTAGGAATGGAGGGGATTAGATGCTATATCCTTGATTTTTGTCTGATTTATAAACAATCGAGCCCGCTCCAGTTTGTCTACGCAGGAAGGATAAGATTTGAATTGGCTGTCGATCTCGGCGGCAATCAGTAGAGAGACCAACCTTTGCTTGAGTTTGGGGGGGATATTTTCTTTTTGCGCAGTTACTGTGGTGTAAATTTCGAAAAGCCCCTCGGAACAGAGGCTATATAATTTGTTGTCATCCAGGTTGGGAGCTCTTAATTCATCTGAAGCACACCCCACAAGGCTTATGCAGCATAATAACAGGTTTAAAAATGTTGCTTTCTTTATCATCGGAACCATTCATTACCAGAGTGCTGCTATCGTGATCCTTGATTACAGTAGAAATTTCAGCGAGCTACCCTCTTAGCGTCTGATCTAAACTTAAATTTAAGCGAACATGAATATTTTATTTTTTAGTGCACTAACAAGATCAAAGAGTTAACTAACAAATAATAGGTTAACCATAAGAGACACATCGTAACTTATTGTTATATATGACAAATAAATAATTCTTGCATAGCTCAGGGCAAACAACTAAATTTATGACTGTCCTTGTCAATTTGCCTCACAGGCAGATAATACACCAATTTTTTAAAGCCTTCCCTCCGTTGACACTGAGTTTATCGGGAAGGTTTTTTTTTGCCCGATACTTTTAGTCGTCTGGCTCTTCCTTATTTTCTTGAGCCTAGCTGTATTCGACTATTGATGTCACTAGACGATAGATGATTTTGAGGTTTTGTGCATCTTTGGCCTGGTATTCAGTTGCTCCCATATAAGCATAATTTTCACCTGAACAATAATGGCTTTAACGTTGCAAACTGTGAAAAAATTCCTGTTGCCATAGTCAAATTATTCCGATAACTCATAAAGAGTTTAGAAGCTCAGAATGTTTTTATGAAAGAGCATAGGCAGGTCAAATCTATGGTAACCAATAATCTCGTTAAAACTGCAAGCGATATGATTGCTGGTCATGATATTTTCGGAAATTTACTTAATGTTGATGAAAGGCAGTATCTTATGAACAGAGGCGTGGTACGTAGTTTTGGTATTGGCCAAATCATTTGTCGTCAACATGAGAGGGAAGCAAATTTATATATCGTTTTGCTGGGCGAAGTGGAAGTTAGTGTCAGCGGCAATAATAATAATTTGGTGCTGGCTGTTTTAGCTAAGGGTGAGGTATTTGGTGAAATTTCTGCCTTGTTTAGAATGCCGCGTATTTCCTCTGTTTTGGCAGTCAAACCCACTGTCGTGCTAGAAATAGCGGGTGATATATTTGAGGGCATGATCGAACATAACCCAATATTACGTGATGCTATTATTCAGCGCTACGGTGATCGTTTGATCGAAACTGCTTTACGCGCAGTATCATTTTTACGTTATTTGCCAACCAGATCATTAGGTAAACTCATTCAGGAGGCTGCATTGGTGAGCATCATTCCTGGCAATAGCATCGTTAATGAAGGTGAGCCTGGTGATGCTATGTTTGTTGTTGTGCATGGTGCAGCCAAAGTATTGCATACATTAAATGAGCAGGTTCTACCCTTGGCCATTATTGGCCCGGGTGATTATTTTGGCGAGTGGTCAGTGATGACGGGGGCTCCGCGTTCGGCGACAGTCACGGCCTTATCACACATTGAGGTGGTTCGGATTGAGCGTGAGACCCTGCTGCGCTTTATTCAGGATAACCCCGATGTCAGAGATAGGCTTGATCAGGTTGCCTATAACCGGCATGATGATGCTTACCATGAAGTATCCTCTTTCGGTACAGATAACTATACTCAGCAATCCATTGAAAATATCAATTCGATACTCAATAAAAATAAGTAAAATTGCATATTCTGTATTCGTCTTAATAATGTGGAGTGGTTATATCTCAGGAGTCAGGTTTGTCAGTACAACTTGAGAAAATCTCAAGCCACATATTGGCAGAGTTTGACGCAGGTAGACTGGTTGTTCCTTCTTTACCTGAAGTCATTACACGTATCCGACAAGCTATTCGGGACGAAAATAAGGGAACCCGACAAATTGCTAAATTGATTCAGCTTGACCCGGGGTTGACGGCAAGATTGATTCAGATTGCAAATTCGCCCAGTTACAGGAGTTACTTTCCGATTGAATCATGCCAGATGGCGGTCACCCGCCTTGGTTTGGCACTGACCCGGAATCTCGTCACCTGCCTGGTAATGCATAATATTTTTAATATTAAATCCAAAATCATTTATAAGCGTGTGCGGCATCTTTGGCAGCATAGTTGCCAGGTAGCGGCTATCTGCTTTGTGTTGGCTGAATTACATAAAGGGAGGATTGAGCCAGAAAAAGCACTTTTGGCGGGTTTGGTGCATGATATTGGCGTCTTGCCAGTTTTACATTATGTGGCAGAATATCCTGATATTATGGCGAAAGAAGCCGAACTTGACGACATTATCAGCAAGTTAAGAGGCCCTCTGGGACGCAAGATTTTAGAAAAATGGAATTTTAGTGTTGACTTGATCGAGGTCCCTGAAGCCGCTGAGCAGTGGCAACATGAATCAGCGGGGCCTATTGATTATGTTGATTTAGTTATTATTGCCCAGATACACAGCTTTTTTGGAACCTCCTATGGGGATTCGGTTCCACCACTGGTCGATCTACCTGCTTTTAGTAAAATGACAATCTCAAAACTGGGGCCGGACGCGAGCATCGAGCTCTTGCACGGTGCAAAGGAAGAAATTCGGAAAATGGTTAATATATTGTTAAACTCGTAGCAGGTTGTTTGCTCCGGTGATGGTGGAAAATTGGCTGAAAACCAGTAAACGTCTATTGAAAAGTAGCAAGCCTCAGTATAGGGTTTGCCGTATCAGAATAATGGGGCATGTTTCCAGGAGCGTACAAAATATGAGGCTACGATTAGTCCAAGTTTTACTGTTTTATGTGGTGAGTGTGACAGCCAGTGCAGAAGGTATTGTGGCTATATTAGGTGGAGATAGTGCTCGATTTTTTTATTCTACTCAGATGTGGGGACAACAGTCTGGCCCCGTTGAATTGGAAACCGGTGTTTTGTTTAATGAGGATGATAATTATCTGGTAAATCTTGGCATGATGCTTCGAAATGATAATCTCGATAGCCCGTTGATTGTTTCATTGGGCGGCAGAGGTTATTTTGCATCGGTAAATGACCCTGTCACAACCAAAAAACATAAAGCTGTTGCACTGGCATTAGGTGTAGATGTTCTATTTGTGCCTGATAATATGGGTGGCCTGGGTATGGGTTTCCACTATTTTTATGCCCCTGATATTTTGGCTGGCGGAGATTCAGAAGGGTTGACGGAGCTTGGTTTGAAGCTGGATTACCAATTGACACCACAGGCTAATCTATTTGTTGGTTATCAAACTATCTGGGTTGATATCAAGGACAAAAATGATGATATCGACATCGATAAAGGCTTTTTCCTCGGCTTTGGCTTACGTTACTGAGCATATTGATCGATTCCTGCGAGCTTCTTAGTTCATTGTCATTTTTGAATTAAGGAGCTATTAATTCAGACCATATGTTTTATCCTGTTTAATACACTGATACGCGTTTCTGAGACTGCTGGTCATTTTACAACAGATCCATATGAAATCAATTCAGTGTATGTTATCCGGCCGTTTACAGCTCCCTTTCGACTCCCTTGCATCTGACTCATGGTCTCGACCCTAAGTATTGTGGTTGAGCGTGCAGATCAGGTGGTTAAGGAACGACAGGCTCAGTTTAATCATACTTTAGATCTATCATAACTATTCAGCATAAATTCATACACAGGAGGATTCATTTGGCAAACTTAGAAAGCTTTCCTTCAAAAAACAGAGCCATAGCCTGACTTGAACACAGCCCTTGTTTACGACAAAATATCTCAGCCCCTTCACCATGACGTATTGGAGGCACAATGTACCCAATGCCCTTTACCGTTAATATTAATGCCTGTCTCATCAGCATGAACCAGAGCCGCACAGGCTAATTTAGCTTTCACTATGCGCTCAAAAGAAAACAACCGTTTAAATGTCTCCCGATTAAAGTTAAAAAGAGAGTCTTGGCTGACAGGGACGTGTAATTATTATGTAACGTATTCCTGTATCCGATGGTAAAGGATAAGCTGATAACCATACTGTACGGCTTTACGGACACCCTCTAGAAAAGGTGCCGCAAATGGGTTGCCATTGCAATCTTCCCGTATTTGCACCCAGTACTCCGTTACAAACCTTGAGATATCAATATCTAATACCTGACTTACCTCAAACCCCGTTTCTTTATATTGCCCCTTTGGCAATGTTCTGTGGTCATATAGTGATAACTTGAATTTCATCGGGAACTTCAATTTGTCTGAGTGTGGTTCCGACAGGGCCTTTTTGACCACCTAGTTTTCTGTCCGTTTGTTTTTTGCTTATCTTCTTACAGTTTGAATCGCTGACGAGAGGAATGCTGCTGTTGTGACTGTTCAAATTGATAAGGGCAGCTGTTTATCACTAATGTAGCGGATCATAGTGCACGTTTTTTCTGAGGTATGTGAGGATTATCGTACTCCTATTTTTAACATATTAAGGGATACAGGATTTAAAACAGACAAAAAAATAATGACTTTTATACATAAAATTGTGATGGTCGTATCGCCATCAAAATTTCATGCCTTAACTACTCAAGTTGAGACTGGCTCATGATAGTAGTGGCTATTTCTTCCACAGACATAGTGGTCACATCCAGATAACCAAAATGGCATTGGCGAAACAGGGCTTCAACTTGTCGAACCTCATACTGGCACTGCCGCAAAGAAGCATAGTCGCTGTTAGGTCGCCGCTCACTTCGAATACGATACAAGCGATCTGCCGAGATCGTCAGGCCAAATAACTTGTCACGGTATTTTTTCAAGCTGTCAGGCAACTGTAGCTTATCAAGATCTTCTTCTACCAAGGGATAATTGGCGGCAAAGACCCCGTAATGCAGGGCAAGATAAACACAAGTGGGTGTTTTACCGCTACGTGATACCCCGGTAAGAATAATCTCAGCCTTGTCATATTGTTGGGTACGCAGGCCATCATCACTATCCAGGGCAAAATTGACTGCCGTCATACGAGTATCATATTGATGGCCCTGCCCATGGGTATGGCCTATAGAAGGACGCACCGATTCACCAAATTCTTCGGCCAGTGGCGATATAAACGGCACCATAAAATCGATGAACAAACAGTCGCTGCCAGTGACAATATGGCGTATTTCAGAATTAACCAGGGTACTAAAAACAATCGGCCGCTGAGCACTACTTTTGCCCGCACGATTAATTAATGCTGCGGCCTCATGGGCCTTGGCCACATTATCAATATAACGCAAAGTTAGCGATTCAAATTCCATAGCCGGAAACTGGGTCAATAAGCTATGTCCAACCGTCTCTGCCGTAATCCCGGTGCTGTCTGATATATAGACAATCATTCGTTTCATGGCGTTATCTACTTTAAAAATTAATCCAAACTTACTTGCAATTAATAACAGTATTACGCAACCTTTAACTAATAAACATAATTATATCTAAAGGTATGCCAATGACTGACTATTTAATCTGGTTTGACAAGGTTGGAATGGGGGATATTGAACGCGTTGGAGGCAAGAATGCCTCGCTTGGGCAAATGATCAGCCAGCTTGGCCCACTGGGTGTGCATGTCCCCAATGGCTTTGCCACCACCGCCGAAGCCTACCGCCATTTCCTGTCAAAGAACCAACTCGATAAAAAAATATTCGATCTTCTGGATAGTTTTGATATTGACAATATTACTGCCCTGACCAAGGCGGGCCGCCAGATCCGTCAATGGATCATGGACACCCCTTTTCCACCGGAACTGGAATCAGCCTTGTGTGAGGCTTATCAAACGCTGGAAAAACAATATGGTGCAGAGAGTTCCTTTGCCGTGCGTTCTTCTGCCACGGCTGAGGATTTACCCGATGCCTCCTTTGCAGGACAACAGGAGACCTACCTGAATATCAAAGGTGAGGCATATGTACTGGCTTCCGTTAAAGCTGTATTTGCCTCCTTATTTAATGATCGAGCCATCTCTTACCGGGTACATCAGAATTTTGAACATCGAGATGTTGCCCTCTCGGCCGGCGTGCAACACATGATCCGCAGTGACATTGGTGCCAGTGGCGTCATGTTCACTCTCGACACAGAATCAGGATTTCAGGATGTGGTGTTTATCACTGCAGCCTATGGTCTGGGTGAAACCGTAGTGCAGGGTTCAGTCAATCCCGATGAGTTTTATGTTCACAAACCCATGTTGAAGGCCGACAAACACGCCGTTATTCGCCGTAACCTGGGCAGCAAAGCCATTAAAATGATCTACGGTGATCAACAATCACACGATAAATCCACCCTCACGGTTGAAGTTCCCATCAATGAGCAACGCCAATTTTGTCTGAATGATGAAGAGATCATGCAACTGGCCAGACAGGCCATTACCATTGAAGAACACTATGGTCGCCCCATGGATATCGAATGGGCCAAAGACGGTAATGATGGCCAACTGTACATCGTACAAGCCAGACCCGAAACCGTCAAAAGTCATGATGCTCAAAATGTGTTACAACGTTATAACCTAAAAAGCCGAGGTGAGGTCATATTGACCGGTCGCAGCATTGGTCAGCGAATTGGTGCCGGTGTCGCCAAAGTACTCAAAGATATCAGCGAAATGGATCGGGTACAGGCAGGCGATGTACTCATCACCGACATGACAGACCCAGACTGGGAACCCGTTATGAAACGGGCTGCAGCCATTATTACCAACCGAGGCGGGCGCACCTGCCATGCGGCTATCATTGCGCGAGAATTGGGTATCCCTGCTGTAGTGGGCACCAGTGAGGCCACCACACTCATCAAGGATGGACAGGAAATCACCGTCTCCTGCGCCGAGGGTGAAACCGGCTTTATCTATGAAGGTATCCAGGAATTTTCGATTGATGAAATCAATCTGCAAACCATGCCCGACCTGCCCTTCAAAATCATGCTCAATGTCGGCACACCTGACCGCGCCTTTGATTTCCAGTTTCTGCCCAATGCCGGTATTGGCCTGGCACGACTGGAATTTATTATCAATCGCATGATTGGTATCCATCCAAAGGCACTTATTTTTTATGACCACCAGCCTGACGACATCAAACAACAGATCGATGAGCGCATTGCCGGTTACGCCGATCCCGTCAGTTTTTATATTGAAAAGCTTACCGAAGGGATTGCTACCCTGGCAGCCGCCTTCTGGCCCAAACAGGTGATCGTACGCCTGTCCGATTTTAAATCCAATGAATACGCCAACATGCTAGGGGGACGCCAATATGAACCCCACGAAGAAAACCCCATGATCGGTTTTCGCGGGGCATCACGTTATGTGGATCTCAATTTCCAGGCCTGTTTTGAACTGGAATGCTTCGCTCTAAAAAAGGTTCGGGATGAAATGGGGTTCACCAATGTCGCCGTTATGGTGCCCTTTGTCCGCACCCCCCATGAGGCCCATGATGTCATTAACCTGCTGCATGACAATGAGCTAACTCGAGGCGTCAATGGGCTGAAGATCTATATGATGTGTGAAATTCCCTCCAATGCCTTATTGGCCGAGCAGTTTCTGAAATACTTTGATGGCTTCTCGATTGGTTCCAACGACCTAACCCAGCTGACTTTGGGACTGGATCGAGATTCGGAGCTGGTAGCTGAACTGTTTGACGAACGTAACGAGGCGGTAAAAAAATTACTCAGCATGGCCATTCAGGCCTGCCGCAAACAAGGCAAATACATCGGTATCTGTGGTCAAGGCCCATCTGATTACCCTGACTTCGCCCGTTGGTTAATGCTAGAAGGTATTGATAGTGTTTCTCTCAATCCGGACTCAGTGATCGATACCTGGTTATATCTGGCAAAAGAGAATCAAAACTAAAAAGCACGTCTATAAATAATAATTTTTTTCATGAGAACTTTTCGTGAGAACAAGGAAGCACCGCGCGGACGACTGTATGGCAAGGATTGTTCCATACAATCCTTTTGCATTTCCTTCATCCAGGGAAGTCAGAGCAGGAGGTTAGGTGAAGCATGGAACCAGAATCCTAGAACCGATATGTATATGGTATGGCATCACTGCCGTCCCGTTAAGTATTTAATCCATTTTAAAGATCTAAATCGCAAAGGACACAAAGGATCGCAACGTTATTTTGTTTTATATTAAAAGGAAATTAGAGCTTATCCGAAGACTTCAAACTCACTTTTTATAAATGACCAAATTTATTTTTTTGTGCCGCTTTGCGACCTTGGCGGTAAAATGTGTTTTATAAACAATTTTCATATCTCATGCCCATTTCAACCTCCTCAAGCCGTTTAAGTACCCAGTAGATAGTTGATTTTTTAGATTATTAACGGGACAGCAGTGATATGGCATACATGAGGACAAGGTGCCGCCCAGGTGTTCGAGCACGGCGCTGACGCCGCTATCGCGGACTTGTGCCCCTTGGGTGAAAAGTACATTTATAGACGTATCCTAAATATTAGTCACTGGCCACATCCGGTGCGGCTGTTTGCGGGGAGGCATCTTCGGCTAGAGCCTCAGCCATTGACTTCTCGGCAGCAGGTGCCACCTGATCTGATTTTCTGTTGCCTGGATAACCCACCGTCCTCAACAAACGTATTAGTTTTGGATAATTGGCCTTGCCGGTGATTGAGCTGCCCTGGAAACCCAGTCCCATTAACACACCACGTCGATTGAAACGTTCAAAGCAATTACGCACAATGTGTTTATCCAGCCCGGTCTCGTCACATATTTGCTGCATAGACAAAGAAATAGATGACTCTTTTTCAGTTTGTGAAGGACGGACATCAAGCACATACATGCCACACATCAGCATGCTCTGAGCATAACCTAAACCAACAATCGCATCATTTGATTCACTCAGTTTGGCCGAAAGTGACTTTAACAAACGCAAGGATAAATCAGGTATCTTGATAACCGCACTGGTAAAACTCTCGGCAGTAAATTCCAGTGCCGTCAATTCCGCTGAAATACGCACTGATGTGGTTCGAGGTTGCTCCATGAACACACCCATTTCACCCAGAATAGTGCCTTTACCAACCTTTGCTACCACCTTGTCATTGCCATTCTCATCTGCCTTAACGATCTCAGCCTCACCTTCGAGAATGACAAATACATTACGGGCCAACTGGCCTTCACGAATAATATAGCTACCCACACTGAAACGTTGCTTGCGGCCATAATCAAACAGAAACTTGGTGACATCCGATCCAACAACAGTAGCTTGTAACATCGTTACCTCTCATCTCTCCTTGCAGGTATATTAAATACTCAGTATTCTCAACTTATGAGTCATTCAAAGCCCCCCTGATAATTACAGGTTGTATCGGCTATGATCTGATTATCTTTACCCGACAAAAGTTTGTAGATTAAATGCGTAACCTGATACTTCTTATTGTTATTAGCGCCTTCCTGATCTGGTTTGGCGTTAATTTCCGACAATCCAATCGTAAAATTGCGACTATATCGCTAATAATTGGCCTTATTCTGGCTATTCTGGCCCTGTTGGGATTTTTACAACTAGCCTAGACAAAATAACCCGACACACTGCCCAATTTTTTTGTAACAACCACGCAATAAATTACGCAGCTGATGTCAGAATAGTCTGTGCTGCTGGGACAGCAACACCCTTTTCAATCACACCCATATCACCCAGAACCTGATCGAGCGACTGCAGACAATACTCAACGTTCCTGACGCTACAAGCGTGGCCCATCAAGCCAATTCGCCACACCTTGCCTGCCAGACTGCCCAGACCGGCACCGATTTCAAGGTTAAAATCCTGCAATAAACGCATCCGTACAATAACCTCATCAACGCCCTGCGGAATCACAACTGCATTTAACTGCGGCAGACGATCGACTTCATTCACCAGCAGACTCAGGCCCATGGCCTCCAGTCCGGCCTTCAAGGCCTGATGGTGCAAATCATGCCGTGCCCAGGCATTGCCCAGCCCTTCTTGCTGCAATATCAGCAATGATTCATGCAAGCCATAGAGGTTATTGATCGGAGCAGTATGATGGTAGGCACGTTTGGCCCCCGCCCCCCAGTATCCCATCACCAGGTTCAGGTCGAGGAACCAGCTCTGTACCTTGCTGTTACGATTTCGGATTACCTCAGCCGCACGTTCATTGAAACTCACCGGGGACAAACCAGGTGGGGCCGACAAACACTTCTGTGTACCTGAATAAATAGCATCAATATCCCAGGCATCCACTTCCAGCGGCGTGCCGCCTAATGAAGTCACCGCATCAACAATCACCAGACAATCATATTTATGGGCCAATTCAGTCAGGGTTTTGGCATCAGATTGCACGCCTGTCGAGGTCTCAGCATGCACAAAGGCCAACACCCTGGCGTCTGGGTTGGCCTTGAGGGCCTGTTCGACCTTGTCTGGATCAATGGCTTTGCCCCATTCATCCTCTACCATAATCGGAGTAGCACCACAGCGTTCGACATTTTCTTTCATGCGCCCACCAAACACGCCATTTTGACAAACAATCACCTTGTCACCCGCTTCAAGCAGGTTTACAAAACAGGTTTCCATACCGGCTGAACCTGGTGCAGAAACAGGAAAGGTCAATTCATTGTTGGTTTTAAAGGCATATTGCAAAAGTTGTTTCATTTCATCCATCATGTCAACAAAAGCAGGATCCAGATGACCGATAGTCGGTCTGGCCAATGCATCGAGCACACGTTGGCTGACATCAGATGGGCCAGGCCCCATCAGGATACGCTGCGGAGGGATAAATGATTTAATATCCATACGTTAATCGCCTTTAGGTCTCAGCTAATAATTTAGGGAGCAAATTATATTGATAATTAAGCAAAAATGTACAACCCTAACCAAATAAATCAAGGATAATTAATCATCCACCTATTTTGATATGATAAAAGCTGACTCGGACTTCACTCGCAACGACAGACAAAAATAATGTTAATGTCACCACGCTGAGTCAAAGTAAAAAATGCTTGCTTATAATTAATCAACACAGGCAACCATATACAGGAAGACAGGCATGAAACAAAACTCTCACCCATTGATTATTGAACCCAAACAACTTGAAAGCGAATTGGGTGATAAAAATCTGTTACTGGTTGACCTTTCTCAACCCCAGATCTATGCACAATACCATTTACCCGGGGCAGTTTATCTAGAATATGCCTGGATAGTGCATATTGAACCGCCCTGCACAGGGCTGCTTCCCGATGCAGCCCAGTTGTCAAACATACTCGGCGCACTGGGACTAACGGAAGATACACATGTCGTCGCTTATGATGATGAAGGAGGTGGCCGTGCCTGCCGTTTGCTATGGACTCTAGATGTTGTCGGCCACCAGAATTTCTCACTGCTAAATGGCGGCTTACATGCCTGGGCCAATGAAGGCCATCAAGTCACTCGAGAGATCTATTACCCACAAAAAACTAAATATACCGCAAATATCCACGAAGCTTTCATCGCTGATCGGCAGTATATTCTGGATCACATGCACAATGACAAGGTCGTGATCCTCGATACCCGTTCACCGCAAGAATATGCGGGTATCAAGGTATTTGCCCAACGTGGTGGTCATATCCCCGGGGCCATCAATATCGAATGGACTGATGCGATGGACATGAATCGTAACATGAGACTCAAACGAGAAAATGAATTGCGTGAACTGCTGGAGGCTCATGGCATCACTCAGGATAAGGAGATCATTACCCACTGCCAAACGCACCATCGCTCGGCCCACACTTATATTATGTTAAAGTCGCTGGGTTACAAACAGGTAAAGGGTTATCCCGGCTCCTGGTCAGACTGGGGCAACGATACCAACACTCCCATAGAAAATTGAGGTCTTAATTCAGAAAAATTTATGATCCGCATTATGCGTGATGACCTGTGAATGTTTTGCCGCCCAATCTAATTTAGTGGCAATACATTCATTTGACACGATGGCCATCCCAAAATACCCGCTTGTATTATGTGTCATAAAAACCACATTGATATATTCATTTCGTATAAAAAATAATGATCGAATCTACTGCTGTGTCGCATGGATCAATGCAGTATCACAATTCATGCAACGGCTAAAGACATCCAGTAACCCAGTAATTTTTTTTCAGAAAGTGTGGCTGCAAATTGCCACTATCAATATAAACCACGAGTCCTTCGGCTCATCGATCATTCAAATCGCGTCTTCTCACGGAGAATCAATAAACGGCCTTCACCAATCGCCTGTCATAGATACCTCTGCATTTTTCACGATGAACATGTTATGACATTAGCCGAATCACACCGGTGACAATACCGAGGATCTGAACCTCTTCATTACGCAAATAGATCGGTGACATATCAGGATTGGCTGGTTGCAATCGGATACCATCAGCCTCAACATAAAACTTTTTCAGGGTAACCTGCTCACCATTGATCATGGCAATGACCGACTGACCATTCTCCGCTGTTTCACGTTTTTCAATAACAATAACATCACCGTCCTGAATATTGTCATCAACCATAGAATGACCTTTCACCTTCAGGGCATAGGTATTCTTACGAACCATACTTGAAGGCACGGAGACCCGCCCTTCATCAGGACAAATATCGACAGGTAAACCTGCCATCACAGAGCCCAGTAAAGGAACCTCTATCAGGGATTGCCCAAGCACATCCAGGGCAGTTAAACCCGGCGTCCAGACAGGTCGCTTATTCTTTGAAATCAGGTAGTTAATGTTTGACATTGATATTCTTCTTTAGGTATGTTTGATAACCATAGCGTTTTTATATTAAAAATTCAAATTAAGACTTAAAGGCGCTTCTATAAATAGTGATTTTTTCGTGAGAGCAAGTAAGCACCGCGCGCACGACTACATGGCAAGGATGGTTCCATACCATCCTTTTGCACTTCCTCCATGGAGGTCAGAGCAGGAGGTTGGATGAAGCATGGAGGCAGAATCCTGGAACTGCCGTGTGTATGACAGACATGAGGACAAGGTGTTTGAGCACGCCGCTGTCGCGGACTTGCGCTCCTTAGGCGAAAAGTGCATTTATAGAAGTACCCTTAAATAACAGCCTGTTATCAAAGCGATATTTGTAGGTGAATCTACACGGTGCCCATGAGAGAATGCCCTTATGACAATAAAACAATTTTTAATCCCCATCTTATTTACGGCTATTGCCGCCCTGAGTTTGGCCGGGGGCTACTGGGTCAGTCAACAGACACAACAGACCCGACTGCCGAGCATCCCAAAAGACATTGATACCATGGTTCTTCCCGAAGCACGGGAGTTGATGCCGTTTGAACTACTCGATCAGGACAACCAACCCTTCACCATTGCCCGTTTAAAACAAAAATGGAGCCTGATTTTTTTCGGATTTACCCACTGTCCCGACATCTGTCCCAGCACATTAAAAACCTTGCAGACTTTCTGGCAAGGATTGCCCGAGCCCATCCGGCATAAAACACAGGTCGTATTCATGACAGTTGATCCCAAACGGGATCCACCCGCAACGATGAAAGAATATGTCCAGTTTTTTGAACCCAGCTTCATTGGCGTCACAGGTGAACTTGAGCAGGTCAGCGCCTTTACCCGCTCACTGGGTGTCCTACATGAATATGTCTATCAAGGAGAAGATAAAAACAACTACAGTGTCAACCACAGTGCCCAGATCATGCTGATAGACCCGCAGGCCCGTTTGCGCGCAATCTTCACCGCCCCTCATAATTCCGATGAGATGCAAAAAAACTATACCAAAATATTTAACTTTTATAAGGATTAGACAACAATGATTAAAAAAATATTGACCATTATGCTCTGCCTTGTAACCAGTATCTTCAGTCAAGCCATCCTTGCAGATCAACCAATAGTGGTCAGTGATGCCTGGATTGCCGATGCACCCGCCATATCCAAAATACGAGCAGGCTATTTAATGCTGCAAAACAAAGGTAAACATGCCATCACCATTAAAAGCTTCAGCAGCCCGAATTTTGAACGCATAGAGTTACACAAAACGGTCATCAAGGACGGCATGGTAAAAATGGAATCTATCAAGCAACTGACTATCAAACCGGATGAAATAGTTGAGTTCAAAGCAGAGGCGTACCACCTTATGCTTTTCACCCCCAAGCAAAAATTAAACAACAGTGACAAAGTCAAAATAACCATTCAACTCGAGGGCAACAAGACAAGCTCTTTTACTGCCATAGTAAAAGAACGTGGTCACAGCCGTGAACACAGCAACCACAAAATGCACCACTGAAAGAATCAACAAATGAAACTAAAAGATAGACTATTTGCCATCTGGCAATACCCTGTTCCACATCACCTATTATCTCGTCTGATGGGCAAACTTACCCATTGTCGCCACCAATGGGTCAAGCTCACCTATATGAGGCTAATCATCAAACGCTTTGGCGTCAACATGAACGAAACCGAAGAACAGGATCTAAATAACTTTGAACATTTCAATGCCTTTTTTACCCGCGCCCTGAAACCCGATGCACGGCCCATCGTCAGCGGGCAAAACAAATTGGCCAGTCCTGTCGATGGCTGTATCAGTCAAATAGGACTTATCCAAAAGAGCCTGATTTTTCAAGCCAAAGGGCACCGTTATTCACTCGCAAACCTGCTCGGCAATAATGACAAATGGGCAAAACAATTTATCAATGGCGAATTTGCCACCCTCTACCTTTCCCCCAAGGATTATCATCGCATCCACATGCCCTGTGATGCCAGACTAAAGGAAATGCGCCACATACCCGGCAGACTGTTTAGTGTTAACCCCGCCACAGCCAGAACCGTACCCGGCTTATTTGCCCGTAATGAACGAGTCGTCTGCCTGTTCAACACCCCCGTCGGCCCCATGGCCATGATCCTGGTCGGAGCCATTTTTGTCGCCTCCATAGAAACGGTCTGGCAAGGTGTGATCACACCACCCACTCAACAAGAGATCCAGACCTCTCTCTATGGCAAAGGCTTTCAAGAAGTGAGCCTCAAAAAAGGGGAGGAAATGGGGCGTTTTAATATGGGTTCAACGGTTATTTTATTGTTTGGCAGGGATAAGATGAAATGGGTTGAAGGATTGACTGCTGAGGGCGGGGTTCTGATGGGGCAGGAAATAGGGGAAGTTCTACCGGTTTCTTTATAGTTACGAGTGCAAACTAACTAAGAAAAATTGAGCGACTACAAATTTGTTGCTTTTAATCTCTTTTAACCACCCAAAATAAGATAGTTTAATCGAGCTATTTTAACAAATTCTCAAAAGCACATTCTAAACAGTCCGTCATGTTTATTATAACGGACGCTCAATATCAAACATTAATGTGGCTATCTTGTTTGTGTCACTGTTTAATCATATCGAAAAGCTGATCTTTAAGATCGAGGCGTTTCTTCTTAAGCGTCTCGGTATATTCATCTGAAGGGGTTTCAAGCGCCTGCTCGATGCGATGAATCTCTTTATTTGTTTCGTGGTATTTATCAAACATTTTGGCAAAATGCGCATTACTGATCTTAAGTTCTCGAATTTTATCGTTATATTCAGGAAATTCGTGGTGAAGGTCGTGATTTTCTCCAAACATGGTACTTACTAATAAGGTTGCTGATTATGCGACACCAAATAATCACAAATAGCTATATTTATAGCCTGAGAATGATATTTATGTCGCAGAATCAACTTACTTATTAGTACCTCATAGATTTTGACTTAATTCATGACAAGATTACAACAAATTGAGTTAAATTGGATCTTTATTTTACCACTGCTATCCCGCTAATAACTTAAAAAAGGATGTATCTACCTGAGTCTTAAAGGCTTGAGGTAGTTGAACTGGGTATGAGACATGAAAAGTGCCCGTAAAACATACTTTACCGCAAAGGTCGCAAAGAAGCGCAAAGAAAAAATAAATCAGGCATTTCATAAAAAATGAGCTCTTGAATACTTTGGATAACCCAAAATTTTCCTCTGATATAGAAATAAAATAACGTTGCGTTCCCGATCCTTTGCGCCCTTTGCGGTTTAGATCTTTAAATGGATTTAATACTTAACGGGACAGTAGTGTTATTTTACCTCTTGTTGAATACCAAAAATACCTCTGCACCTAAATAAGCCTGGCCCAGATGAACCGACATAGTATCGTGGCCACAAAATAGTATTCAACCAAATGGTTACCTTTAGCCATACCCGGTGCAAAGCCAACGTTATTGCAATGTAACCTAACTTCACTATATGTAGTCACTGCTGTCCCATTAATAATCTAAAAAATCATGTATCTACCGAGTACTTAACGGCTTGATGAGGTTGAAATGAGCATGAGACATGAAAATTGTTTATAAAACACATTTTACCGCAAAGGTCTCAAAGAGGTGCAAAGAAAAAATAAATTCGGTAATTTATAAAAAACGAGCTTGAAGTCTTCGGATAAGCTCTAATTATAAAACAAAATAACATTGCGATCCTTTGCGGTTTAGATCTTTAAAATGGATCAAATACTTAACGGGACAGCAGTGATATGCAGTAAACAATGATCTGCATTCGTTCCAACTTAACCTGACATACTCCCAAAAAACCAGTCGCGGTCAGATCAAGTTTGAACCACTACACATAACAACCATCCACGTAGACAATTATTTTCTTATGATGCATTTGCACGACAATCCAATGCCGATCACCGAGTCGCGATGATCGACCATGGATAGCAGTGCCACGGGCAAGTTTTTATTTTCGCTCTATCGTTGCCTTGCTTCTGAGCTCTTCAATGTGTGCAGCAATCATCTGCGGCCTGCGTTGTTGCTGCAGGTACTTCATGAAGAAACCACGGAGATCTTCATAAGGGGCCTGCCCCGATCTTTTGTCAACCAGTTTCACAATGTGGTAGCCAAGCTTTGTTTCAAACACATTACTTAGATCATTTTCTTTTAAAGAAAACATCACCTTATCAAACTCTGGCGGCATAAAATTTCGCCTAACATATCCGAGGTCACCGCCAGGCTCCTTAGAGTCAGAGTGCTCTTTAGCAAGCTCTGCAAAATCCGCCCCTTCAATAATCCGACGTCTAATCTCCTCAGCTTTTCGGCGAATCTCCTCTTTTTCGGCAGGCTTGGCATCTTTGGCCACAGTCAATAAAATCTGGCTCACTCGTATAGACTCGGCTTTATTGAAGGGTCTGTTCTTATAAAATGATTTTATATCCTCTTCAGGGATATGGGGTTCAGCTAATCCCTTGCCCGCCAAGTATTGGCCTATAAAGACATTTCGCTTGGCTGACACTCGAAATGTCTCAACCGTCTGATTGTGCCTTTTCAGATATGCTAGAAAACGCTCCTCGGAACCGAGTCTTGTCTTTAGGTCTTGAAATTTCTCCTCGATTTTTTCATCAATGTCTGGAATGAGCAATGTTTGACTTGCCTGATACAGGAGCTCCTCTTTAATGACACTATCCAGGGCGGCTTTCCTCGCTATCTCTATCAGCTCAGCGGGTGGATTTTTATGTTTTCGCAGTTTATCAGTGACTTGTTGAACCAACTGACTCGCAAAAATTGGCTTAGCGTTGACCTCCGCAACTATTTTCCCCGTCCCCTCTGCTGAGGTCACCATCGGCTTACTGTTACTGCATGCTGACAAAGTGATAGCCAGACAGGGTAATAACCATAAATGATAACCTGCTGTATTGCATATTTTCTTATTCATTGAATGTTTAGTCCTTTTCTCTATTGTTTCTGGATAGTAACGTTTGCGGAAGCACCGATGCTTCCTAAAGGTATGAAGACAACCTTAAAAACGGTGCCGGTTGCCTCCAGCTCGAAAGTGATTTGCTGTGCAGCATCTCCCCGGAGGTCGTTAAAAAACCGTCCAGTCCCCAAGTCTTTGCGGATGTGATTGTTCTCGGTAACCAAAATAAACACCGCATCAAGGGAGTTGTTTTGCAGGCTTATTTGATAAGAGGCAGCTTCAAGGTCAACCATTTCCAGGCTGTCAAACGGTGTTGACTCCCTTAGCAGATTTAGCGAGTTGGCAGGGCTGGCTGTCGCCTCAGCCGCACTAACCCGACCATATCCATATAGCTCATCTCGTCCAGGCGGCCCCCGATCCACCGCCGTCGCCTGTAATTTTTGTCGAACATCCCGATTGTTCACCAGTCCATCATAATTTATATCACCCACACCAGCCGACAACACCAGGGCGGCGGTGCCCGTAACATGGGCGGCGGACTGGGAAGTGCCATCTAACTTGGCATAGCCAGGATTTAGGATGGTGGACAATATGCTCAGCCCCGGGGCAGCCAACTCCACTTGCGGACCAAGTGCTGAAAATGAAAAGTCTCCGCGCTGATCATTTATATCGGTACTCGCCACCGCTATAACCGAATCATAGGCTGCCGGAAAAGCAACGGGGCCACCGTATGTATTCCCCGCTGCCGCAACAATCAACACACCTGCCGCATAGGCGATATCACAGGCGGCCTGAAGTGCGGGAGAGTCGTCAGCCCCTGCAAGACTGAGGTTGATAATGTCCATATCGTTCTCCACGGCCCACTCAATACCGGCAACGATATCGTCTAGCTTGCCAGAAGCATCAAATGTCAGTGACTTAACCGCATAAAGCCAAACGTCAGGTGCCACGCCAACGACACCGGCATCATTTACTGCTGCGCCAATAATACCGGCCATATGCGTGCCGTGGCCATGATCATCCATCGGGTACTCATCAGGAACCTCCTTGGTGAAGTCATAGCCACCGACATAGTTTGAAACTAGATCTGGATGGGTATAATCAATACCGGTATCGATCACCGCGACCTTAACCCCACTGCCGGTTATACCTTTGTCATGCGCTACCTTGCTACCGATACGCTGCACACCCCAGACCGCCTCATACTCATCAACGAGAGCAAGGCTCTTCGCGGCAAAGGGTTTTAACATCAAAGGCGTGTAGGTAGGTTCTATTGCCGTAACGGTTTTATTTTCTTCCACATAGGCAACAAGTGGATTGTCACGCAACTCGGCCAAGGCCTGTTCCGGTAGCATTGCGGCGATAGCAGGGATCAGGCGATAAACACGATTAACGGTGCCGCCGATACCTTCAATCAGTTCCTGTTCATATTGTCCTGGCGGCTGGTGAAACCCGATGATTACCGAAGACGCTGCGGCAAAGCCTGTTACCGGAACAACAAAACCGATGAAGAGAATTAGAGCAGAAAGATACTTGTTTTTGAAAATCATGACTTGTCCCTTAATTCAAATTATCTTCAATTTATTACGTCAGGGCACGTCTAAAAATCCACTGAAGCAACGTTGGCGGCATTAAAAACAAGCTCAAAATGCTCATTTACTACGTGTAAACTGCGCTTTTTTACTTGTTTTTGCCTTACCATCATCTGCTTGATTGAATGCTTAGAAGAA
Organism: Gammaproteobacteria bacterium; assembly: GCA_022712915.1. Lineage (GTDB taxonomy): Bacteria > Pseudomonadota > Gammaproteobacteria > UBA6429 > Thiohalophilaceae > JAHEDB01. Next base: position 21,683 of record JAFLJQ010000028.1, read on the forward strand.
GCCTTCAATCATTATTCGGTTATTTATACAAATTTTTTGCATAACTTGTCACAACCTCTGTAAGCGTCATGATAACAGTGTTTTTATGTTGTTAGTGGTACAGCCATACCAAAAATTACCTATAGTCCATTCCATTTCAGCCCATTCCACCGCCACCGCCACCGCCACCGCCACCGCCACCGCCACCGCCACCGCCTTCGTGACAAGCACTGCAGTTACGTTGCCGGAATGTCTCTGTCTGATGATGCACGTTAGTTCCCGAGCCAGGGCTGCCGGTCACTACGGAGGCCGGATGACACTGCAGGCAATCCCTGAAGGGGTTGAACACATAAGCCACTACAGAGTCGTCCCAGACAGACCTGTGGCAGGCAAGGCACTCATAAGGCTCACCAGGCGTCCCGCCGGGAGCATCAGGCGCTTTCGATTGGCCAGGATCCGGAATCGGTGTCCCAATCAAACGGTGATGCCGGTCTGGATTGGCTAGCTCCAGTTGGGGGAATCGCACCAGATCTTCGTGACAGTCCCTGCACTGCTCTTCGGTCGGAAATCCGTCGAATATGCTCCTCCCCCCCATTCCACCTCCCCCCCATCCACCATCCCCCATTCTGGCGTGACCTCCAGGCAAATAAACTATGCCTATAACGAGTAACGATACCATACATAATACCCTATTAAGCTGATTCATTGTAAGGGTTCTCCATGAACAATTTTTATGTTTTTACCTGTAAAAAAGGGAGAGGACGCGTCTTTAACGTCCCCTCCCTCTCAGAGATACATCTTCTCATGCCAACTACAGTGGTAATAAACCGTAGTTAGACAAAACCTCTTTCAGATGTATGACTCAATTACACGAGACATCTTTAACCGCACTACCAAAGATGCCATCGACTTTCAGACTGCCACAGGCCGCCGTGCCACAATTGGCAACGATCTCACCGTCAGTCCAGGAATCAACAGAACATGCTACGGCAGCACCCGCTCTGCTTACGCCTCTGCGTACCTTCACTGCCCTCATCGTAACGCTGGTGCCGGAATCGACTGCATCTAAGTGTCCACCAAATCCGCTGCCAGCAATAATGAGGGTATCACCACTAACACTAACCTCTCCAATGACCACATGAGGCAGTACTGACAGAGCCATAGGATTACTCTTAATAGACCCCACTGCCTTAGTCGCACGCACCATGTAGTTACCAGGACTCAGAGCAGGTAAGGTTACGCTCAGTGAATTCTCGGAAAGACTATCTGGCATCACAGTAACAACAGTTCCATCAGCAGAGGTCACGGTAACAGCAGACTTCACTGTAGCCGTCGTTCTCTCTCCACCCTCACTGGTAATTACGCGATTAGTCAATGCAAGGCCGCTAAGCGTGGCGCCAACCGCAGAACCAGCCACAATGCTCTGAGGACTCATACCGGTTAGCGTTGGAATAGCGGGACCGGAGTAGTCTGCCACACCCATAGAAGTACCTTTATATGTTAGATATTCACCATGGCACCCATTACAGTCTTGAGGAGAATTACCAATATGACCGTAACCCGGAATTTCATCACCAAAAATTATCCCATCATTACCGGAATCATATTGGATATTATGAAGCGATAAGATACCGTGGCAGTTTTGACACCTGCGAATTTCATAATCCCCTGCCCTCGTCACACTCATGTCATGACAAAGTTCACAATCAAGTGCTGACGGTACCCCGGGTGCGATTTCGATAGGTTGGCCAATACCAGTGAAGTGATGGCTATCCCGGTTTGAGGGTATACCCGATAAAGACCCATCTGGAATGTTCCAGTTAGACGGGGCATGACAGAAGGTACAGGCACCCGAACCACCAGGCCCTCTACCCATCTGGGTACGCGGCGTCATAGTTGTTGCCACACGATCAGCCTCGACGATATAGTGACCATCATCCGGATTATCGACAAGAGAACCATGGCAGTGTTGACAGTTCTTATCCTGTGCAGGTTTTGTTACATGGTGAACAGACGTATCGTCCATTATAAGATGACAATTCGTACAGTCTTCAAAGTTCTTCTCAACTATCCTCATCCCAGTCTCCGGATCAACTACGGAGGTGAGATGACAATTCAAACATTGATATGTGTCTCCGGGTTGCCCAGGATTAGGGGCTTGCGTGGGACTTTGAATGGGCGTCTCATTCCGATTGTGATGCCGCTGGTCAATGAGTGTCGGGTCAGTCACCGGTGATGGAAAAGTCCAACCAAGAGAGGCACGAATTTCCGGCGTTACCCGATGTGGTACATGACAATACCAGCAGTTTTCCTTTGCCATGCCTTCGTACACACCATCCGGAATACCGAGATTTTGATTCACAGGGGGTGCTGGTACGTCTGCCCAGCTAGTGGTAACTATTCCCCCCGCCATAATTAACGCGCTGATAATAAATAATAATTTCTTGAACATAATTGATAACCTCCATTTAACCTGTTTTAAGTAGTTTTTTTAGTTAGCCTTACGATAGCCTTTAAGATAGAGCCTTTAATAATGTCTCCTCCTTCTCAGTTGGTTTGTTAATGACACATAAATTATCTTCACTGCCTGCGTTCACTTGCTTGTGCAAATTTTACGCCACGCATATTTTTATCACTTTAATTCAACAGCTTAGACAAAATATAGCGGAAACGAACAATAAATTTCCACGTCCATTTGTTGCCAAACGACGACACACAAACCCCACAGATTTAGTTAAGTCATTGACAAAACTACAAATACCCTGTGTCTCGAATTGGATACAGTTAATGTTTTCGAGATGACACCTATGCGTGTAGTTGATCAGTAGCACAGCTCAGACTCCTCGGCGACACGCATGACAAATATGCAACTGCTTATTTTATAAGGCATTTTCATCATTTCACCCACAACAAAACAAATAAAGAGCCTGACGCCCCCATTATGCAAGGTTATTTTTTAAATTCCAAGTTTTGTCTACAAAAATTTCACATCGAATGCAATCAGTGAGGCCGCCACTAGAAAGCCTGAGGCCTAAACCTCCCTAAACTGGACACAAAAAAGCCCTGCCCACGAGAACAGAGCCAACTTTAAGACTGGCTAACTAATCAGCAAGAAAAAATCCATCAAAACGCACTTGTTCGTTAAACCCTCACTGGGTTCCGATCGACTTGCCACATCTTTTCCATAAATCAGAAACTTTTAAGCACTTTTATGTTTGGCAAATTCCTCAGCACTCAGCTCACTGCTGGCATCAACATCCAGCACCACGGCTCAGTAAGATTAAGCATGATAGTGATTTTTCCTAAGAGCAAGGAAGTTCCATGTGTACGACTGCAAGGATGCAGGACGCCATATACCACCATATAATATTGGTCTCTAGCACAGCATGGATACCGCTATCGCGGACATGGCCCCTGTGGGTGAAAAGTGCATTGAATGGAAATGCCCGCTATTAAATCCCGGCTGCAATCAACACTGGTGAACGGCATACCGGAATGGTTGCCAATAATTATCGATAACCTGCGCCCAAACGCGATCAAGTACTCTTGCAATGACGGTAAAGTACAGATAAAACTGTATTAGATGTGGTTTAATAAATCTAATAGACCTTAATGAAATAATCCATATAAATATTAAGGTGTGAAGCATGGCCAAAAGGAAGCCAAGTACCCAAATAGAATTTAAAAATAAAGCCGTCAGCCTTATGACCGGTAAAACTGACACTACCCGGCACTGTGATGCCATGGGGATTGGCTATACCGCGCTGAAGCGCTGGCTGCACCAACTTGAATCGGCGTACGGAGGCATGACGCCTGGACAGCAATAAATCCCAGCACTGGAAGCCAGGATCAAACAAATTAAGGAGAGGAAAACATATATGTAGGAATTTTTGATGTCGGACAACATCAAATGATAGACCTCATACAGGCCTTAAAATTAAGATATGGCAATGTGAATACGAGTAGCGACTATTGCCGACTTAATCACAAAAATATCGTTAAAGAGGAAAGAGCACGACTGAAAGCGGGACCATCGATAATCACACCATGAGTCGTGGTACAGCAAGCGCACGGATCATTACAGGGCAACGGACACAGCGAGTGAGAACATGGATCGATATAGGGAGGGAAGCTTGGTGCAAAAGGCTGAGATCAAGAGTACACAGCCACAAAAACACAAATATAAAGTCGCTGGAGATAAATCAGACATCGCGCCCAATTTATTGAACCAGAAATTTACACTTGAGAGACCAAATAACGTCTGGTGCAGTAATATCACGACTATGTGGACAGGCGCAAAGTGGCTATATCTAACGGTTGTAATAGATTTGTATGCAAAAAAGATGATTGGTTGGGCGAACTCTAACGCTAACAGACCTGATTCACAACCAAGTTGGGACAATACACCTACAGGACGTTTTTTCAGGCACTTTAGAACGAAATGGGTGCCGAAAAAATTCTATAACTCATACGATAAAACCAAGACGAGTCTACAAAAATATATCTGTCAACATAACAATATCGTAAAAAAACATCACTATAATCACTATAATCACTATTTGTTGCCTGACGCGGCTGGCAGATTAATTTTCTCCAACTACCATCAACCAGTCTGCAGTCCCGGTTAGAACAACGGAAAAACATCAAAAGGAACATCCATGAAAAGGAACAGGCCATTGTCGCCCCTTCAACCGACATCCTCCATGAGCAGCCCGCACCGAATCCTGCTAGTTGATAACGATCCCAGCCTGCTAGAGCAGCTCTCCTTGCGCTTGCGGACCAACGGTTTCCAGACTGAAACCGCCAGTAGTGGACAACAGGCACTGAGCAAACTCACCACCTTACAGCCTCATCTCATTATCACCGACATGCATATGAAAGAGATGGACGGCCTCACCCTTTTCGAGACAGTACACCAACACTTCCCCTCCTTGCCAGTGATCATACTTACCGCCCACGGCACCATCTCCGATGCCGTGAACGCCACCCGCAAAGGCGTTTTCAGCTATATCACCAAGCCCTTCGACGGCAGGGAGCTGATGCTGACGATCAAAACTGCTCTCAGTCAGAGTTATACCTACAATGACAAGTTAGAAAACAATGATCACCACTGGCGGAGTGAAATTATCAGTCAGAGCGCGGTGATGGAAGAGTTATTGACGCAGGCCCGGCGCATCGCAAAAAGTGACGTAAGCGTGCTGATTCAGAGTGACAGTGGCACCGGTAAAGAGCTGCTGGCACGGGCCATACACAACATCAGCCCCCGACATGCTGCACCCTTTGTACCAATTAACTGTGCAGCCATCCCCGAGACCCTGCTGGAGTCCGAGCTCTTTGGTCACAATAAAGGGGCTTTTACCGGAGCCGACCGGAGCCGAACCGGTCTGTTTGAGACCGCCAATGGCGGCACCCTGTTTCTGGACGAGATTGGTAACATGTCCATAGAATTTCAGACCAAGCTATTACGGGTGCTGGAAGATGGCAAGGTTCGTCCTTTGGGTGCCACCACCACTATTCCAGTGGATGTCCGCATCATCTCCGCCACTCACACCAATCTGGAGGCAGCCGTTGAGACAGGCAATTTCCGTGAAGATCTCTTCTATCGAATCAATATAGTCATGCTGGAGCTTCCACCCTTGCGTAACCGGCGCGAGGACATCCCCCTGTTGGCCAAATATTTTCTGCACTTAGCATGCAAGCGGGCGAAATACTGTGTAATAGCCCACTCCTTCTCCCCCGAAGCGATGGAAGTACTGATGATGGCACCCTGGCCCGGTAATATCCGCCAATTGCTCAATGTCGTGAAACAGGTGGAGGCGTTGTCAGTGACACCCGTCATCTCCGCAAACCTGATCCACAATGCATTACGCAGTAAAACCGGGCCAACGACACCAGTGACCCCCGCAAACCTGATCCACCACAATGCATTGCACAGTAAGACCGACAAGGTAATCCCTTTCGTCCAGGCCCGGACCGATTTCGAACACAGCTATCTAGTGCACATTCTGCAAATAACTCATGGCAACGTCACCCAGGCCGCACATCTGGCACAACGCAACCGCACCGAATTCTACAAATTACTCAACCGCCACCAACTTGAACCCAAAATCTTCCGTCGCAACTGAAAAATCAACCGTTCTCATAACCGTTCACGGGTGACAGGCTTGCCCACTGAATAACAAACTCAACCGGTTCCATTTCGTCTATAAAACCAGTGCTATCGAACACAAATTTGTTTAATTTTTTTCTCATGTTGCAAAGCATTAAACTCACCTCGCACCGTAATCAGACAGGTGGCGCAGAGACAGTCATGGTAGCGTGAGCCAACATACTCCAACTGCTCCGCACTCAACACCACCAGGGCAAGAGCATATTAATTCCCTGGACAAATCAATTCAGATCGTAACGTATCATCCATAATCGCAATCTTACGCTTTCGCCTCATACTGGCCTTACTGGTAGTATTTTGTTTAAGCAAATTAAGGGTTAAGCGACGCATAGAACTCATGACCTCAGGACCATTGCCACGCCGAATTCTTGATTCATCTTCTCTAAAGGTGACATCCAGAACCCAATGCAGTTTATATTCAACTGCCCAGTGATGGCGCACGGTGGCTTCCGCCTATTTGGCATCCAGAAGAAGTGAGCTGATGTAATAGCGTTTTTCAGTCGTGGTTTGGTTCCCATCGTCACGGGTGGCTTCAATGTCAATAATACTGTTGAGTTTTGGCCAGCGAACACTCGTAGG
>JAFLJQ010000064.1 GCA_022712915.1 Gammaproteobacteria bacterium
ACAAAACATCTATATTGACTTGACTCAAAAAAATGGGTTAGAAAAATAATTCTAACCCACTGAGTGTACTACTTATAATATGGCGCGCCCGGAGAGATTCGAACTCCCGACCGCCTGGTTCGTAGCCAGGTACTCTATCCAGCTGAGCTACGGGCGCATACTTTGATGATATCCCCATATGTGGGAGGCGAAACTATACGGATGTATAACCCTGATTTCAAGTTCTATACCCCAATTACAGGCACGACTACTACTTTAAACCGGCTCATTTAAACCAAGGACACTAATCCCAATCGACCAGAGCAAAATATCTATTGCAATACATCCTTTTGGTCTTGTGCATTATGTGGCGGAGAGAGAGGGATTCGAACCCTCGATGGAGCTACAAACTCCATACTCCCTTAGCAGGGGAGCGCCTTCAGCCGCTCGGCCATCTCTCCTTCTCGTGAGGTGAGCAAGGATACTAGGGCCGGTGGCAGAGGTAAAGTATTTATAAGGATAAGCACGCAGATTTTTTAGATCAGGCTTCGTTGGCTTCTTTCTGCTCGTTCTTAATACGTTCGTAAATCTCCTCACGGTGCACAGAGATCTCTTTCGGTGCATTGACGCCGATGCGGACCTGGTTACCTTTCACACCCAGAACAGTGACAGACACTTCATCACCAATCATGAGCGTTTCACCAACTCGTCGCGTTAATATTAACATTTTTACTTCTCCCGGACTCTCAAATCCTGTTTCACTTCAAAAGGGCGGTCCTTGCAATATAGGGCACGCTCCTTCGTGGTATCGACCGATCAATATCAAACTTTAACACCTTAACTGCTTGACTTTTTTAATAAAGTCTGGCTTTTATGCAGCGGGTACCTGATCAAGATTGAAGGATGTGTGCAACGCACGAACACCCAATTCAAGATATTTCTCATCAATGACGACAGATATCTTAATTTCGGACGTCGAAATCATCTGTATATTAATGTTTTCCTTCGCTAAAACTTCAAACATAGTACTTGCAACCCCCGCATGAGAGCGCATACCCACACCAACTAGTGAAATTTTTACTATCGAATTATCACCTGTTACTTCACGTGCACCTAATTCATTTGCAACTTTTTGTAAAATCAACTTCGCGTTGGCAAAATCACTACGATTTACAGTAAATGTAAAATCTGTTGTCGAATCGGCAGAAACGTTCTGAATAATCATATCTACTTCAATATTCGCATCACCGATTGGGCCAATAATGTGATAAGCCACACCAGGATGATCAGGAACACCCAGAATCGTCAACTTGGCTTCATCACGATTAAATGCTATTCCCGAAATAACCGGCTGTTCCATTTGTTCATCCTCATAGGTTATCAAGGTACCCGAACCTTCCTCAAAAGAGGACAATACCCGCAAGGGAACATTGTACTTGCCAGCAAACTCTACCGAGCGTATTTGCAATACCTTAGAACCCTGACTGGCCATTTCAAGCATTTCTTCAAAAGTAATCCGCTCCAACCGCCTGGCGGTAGGGACAACCCTTGGATCCGTGGTATAAACACCATCAACATCGGTGTAAATCTGGCATTCATCAGCCTTCAGGGCCGCCGCCATAGCAACAGCCGTGGTATCCGACCCCCCTCGTCCCAGAGTGGTAATGTTGCCATTTTCATCCTTACCTTGAAAGCCCGCAATTACTACCACCCGACCTTGCTCAAGGTCAGAGCACACTTGTTGTCCATCAATATCCAGAATACGTGCCTTTGTATGGACACTATCCGTCAAAATATGAACCTGAGCACCCGTATAAGAACGGGCCGGACACCCCAACTTGTTAAGCGCCATACTCAGAAGAGCAATAGTAACCTGTTCACCGGTAGATACAAGCACATCGTATTCGCGTAAATCAGGTGAATCGCTTATTTGATAGGCTAAATCAATGAGTCGGCTAGTTTCTCCGCTCATTGCAGAGACCACCACCACCACCTGATGGCCAATATCAGCCGCGGCCTTCACCTTGCGGGCAACATTTTTAATGCGCTCAGCACTGCCCACCGAGGTACCACCATATTTCTGAACTATTAGAGCCATACTTTCTGTGTAAAAACTAAAGGGCGCAAATTAAACACTAGTTAGAGAAAGAAAGAAAGAAATATATCAATTGACCAACTTAGACCGAACCCAATCGGGTACTGAAGCCAAAGCAACATCTAATGCTTCCGGTCTGGAACCACCTGCCTGAGCCATATCGGGGCGACCACCGCCTTTACCACCGACTTGTTGGGCCACCACATTAACCATTTCACCCGCCTTCAGTTGATCTGTACGATCTTTGCTCACTCCTGCAATAAGGCTTACCTTACCATCATTCACAGCAGCCAGCACAATCGCCGATGAGCCAAGCTTATCTTTTAGTTGATCGAGTGTGACTCGCAGGGTTTTGACATCCATGCCATCAAGACGCACAGCCAATATCTTGGTACCGGCTATATCCTGAGCTTGAGAAACCAGATCACTACCTTGATTGCTGGCCAGTTTCGATTTCAATTGCTCCAACTCTTTTTCTAGCTGGCGATTCCGGTCGAGTACCTGCTGTACTCGTTCCGGAGCATTGTCTCTATTCGCCTTCAACAATCCAGCAACCATCTGTAACTGTGCCTCACCTTGTGAAACCCACCACAATGCATTTTGGGCCGTCACGGCCTCAATGCGTCGAACACCTGCTGCTATGCCACTTTCAGAGACAATTTTGAGCAGGCCTATATCACCAGTTCGATTTACATGGGTACCACCACACAATTCAACGGAAAAATCACCCATACTCAACACCCGCACCTCATCTCCATATTTCTCGCCAAACAAAGCCATGGCACCACTGCTCATAGCCTCTTTGTGCGACATCAGGTGAGTATCAACCGAATTATTTTTACGAATCTGCTCATTCACCATTTTTTCAATAATATTTAATTGCTCAGGTGTTACCGCCTCAAAATGAGAAAAATCAAAACGCAATTTTTCACCATCCACTAGCGAGCCCTTCTGCACCACGTGCTCACCCAATATGCAACGTAAGACTGCATGTAATAAATGTGTCGCGGAATGATTGAATGCCGTGGCTTGTCGCCTGGCAGCATCTACCTGCGCTTCAATGACATCTCCTTGCTTGAGACTCCCATCAACCAGTTCTCCAATATGGATAAAAACACGGCCCTGTTTTTGAGTATCATCAACCCTGAATTCAGCACTACTGCTAATCAAACGGCCCTGATCACCCACCTGACCACCAGATTCAGCATAAAAAGGACTTTGCTCCAGGACAATCATGCCCTGTTGGCCGGCACTAATCGATTCAATCGATTCACCACCTATATATAGGTCTTTTACTTTACAAGAGTCAATCAACTGCCCATAACCGGTAAAACGGGTTTCCCCCTCAAGATTCATTACCTGGCCATAGTCAACGGCAAAACTCTTCGCCGAACGAGCCCGTTCACGCTGCCCCGTCATGGCCTTATCAAATCCGGCTTGATCAACCGTCAAACCACGCTCACGGGCAATGTCCGCCGTCAGATCAACAGGGAAACCATAGGTATCGTAAAGTTTAAAAACCGTCTCACCAGGAATTTCCTTACTCTTTAATCCTGCAATCACACCTTCGAGAATGCTCATGCCTTGATCCAGTGTTTCAGCAAAGCGCTCTTCTTCCTGTTTAAGGAGTTTTTCGACCAGAGCCTGTTGTTTGACCAGCTCCGGATAGGCCTCCCCCATTACCTTCACTAATGATTTGACCAACTTATAAAAAAAAGGTTCACCTTGACCCAGTTTATGGCCATGGCGAATTGCCCGGCGAATAATGCGGCGCAAGACATAACCTCGACCTTCATTGGAAGGCACAACACCATCGACAATCATAAAACTACAGGATCGAATATGGTCGGCAATCACCTTGAGTGAGTTGTCTGTCTTATCCTTGCTGCCAGTCACTTTACTAACGGCATTGATCAAATTCACAAACAAATCAATCTCATAATTACTATGCACATTTTGCAGCACCGCTGCCAAACGCTCCAAACCCATACCGGTATCCACCGAGGGTTTAGGTAAGGGATGCATACCACCATCCGCAACCCGATTATATTGCATAAACACCAGATTCCAGATCTCGATATAACGATCACCATCTTCCTCCGGCGTTCCGGGTGGGCCACCAGCTACATCAGAGCCGTGGTCATAAAAGATTTCACTACAAGGGCCACAAGGGCCGGTATCGCCCATAGACCAGAAATTATCACTCTCATGTTTTTTGCCACCGGGTTTGTCACCGATGCGAGAGAAACGACTGGCATCCACACCAATATCGTTTAACCAGATATTAGCAGCCTCATCATCTCCATCATAAATAGTGATCCATAAACGATCTGCGGGAAGCTTTAATTCACCGGTCAGAAACTCCCATGCATAGTGGATGGCATCACGTTTAAAATAATCACCAAAACTGAAATTGCCCAGCATCTCAAAAAAGGTATGATGACGGGCGGTATAACCAACATTATCCAGGTCATTATGCTTACCACCGGCACGAACACAACGCTGTGAACTGGTTGCACGCACATAAGGACGTTTATCCTGACCCAGGAATAAATCCTTAAATTGCACCATACCTGCATTAGTAAATAGCAGGGTCGGGTCATTGGCAGGCACCAAAGAACTCGAAGGCACGATCTCATGATTATGCTCATTGAAATAATTTAGAAAGGCAGTGCGAATTTCAGCGCTTGTTTTCATTCGATGGTGTTCACTACAAAGTTAAAGTTGGCTAGTTTACCCAAAATTAACAGGATTAAACACGCTTCAATCAATTTCTTCACTCACAGCCCGCTGAATCTGATCCATGGTAAAACCCCGATACTGTAAAAAACGCATCTGTCGGGCTCGTTCCTTAAAATCATGGGGTTGTGATGGGCCGAAACGCTTGATACGAACCTCGATAGCACGTTGTGTCCACTGAGTATCCTGCTCATCAAGATGGGTATTTACCAATTCATCGCTAATACCACGTTGTTGCAACTCCATGGCAATTTTTGTCGGCCCCGAGCCCCGCTGCAGACGTGAATGAATAAACGCTTCGGTGAAACGTTCATTACTCAACAATCCTTCATTGGAAAGAATCAACAGAACCGGTGTAATATCTTGCGATTCAAAGCCCTTATTGACCAACTTGCGATGCAGCTCCTGTTGGCTATGTTCTCGCCGAGCCAACAGATTCATTGCGGAATATCGAATTTCCTTGTCCATACCCAATCAAGGTTCTAACTTCAGACCTCGGCCAACTCCTCTTTTGGTGCTTTATCGACAGAAGCACTGATATTGAGCAACAATTCGGCACGAACCCGTGCCTCACTATCGTCTGAGATGACCGGATTTTCTTTCAGGAAATGACACACACTATCCTTGCCCTGATGACCACTACGACCACTGTTGTAACTATACCCGGCTCCAGCCCTGTCGATGATATCTAACTTGGCTCCCAAAGTAATGAATTCACCATAACGAGTAATACCTTCACTATAGAAGATACCGAATTCAACCTGTTTAAAGGGCGCGGCTACCTTAATGCGGGTTTCATTGCCCACCACGTCATCGCCCTGCTCGATTACACCGGTACACGGAATACCCAGGCAAGCAGAAGAATAGAATTTGAGGGCACTACCACCAGTGGTGGTTTCCAAGTTTAGTGCTACATTCATGTTTTAGCCTCTTTATTGACTAAAATATTATTTCCATATCGAATTATTAGGTATTACTTAATATATAAATAAACCGACGACACAAATAACAGCAGGTAGTACGGTATTCGGCTTTTTCCTAATGTAGCTACTTTAAAACCGTATGAGGCATTTTATATGGCAAACATAAAACCGGTTCAACCGAGTATAGAGCGTTAACTTTATCTGACAACTTGCATTACTAATTGCCAGTAGATCAAATAAGTGAAACTTCCCATTTTTGATAGATTAAGCCATATAAAGAGCCATTTCTAGTCAACACCTTAACAAATTCTACTACCAGTATCATTCAGTAAATAATAAACCACTATTTCCAGTTTGGAGCCAAACCAAAAACAATGATATCACTGTAACTTACGACATGAAGTGCTCGTGAATAAGACAAGTTCGCAAACCCAACCTGAACAACCTGTTACTGCTCTCAAACATACATCCCGACACAGTCAGTCCCCTTGCCATGTTCAGCCAGCTTTCCCGACCTCGGACTACTATGAACGGTTCTAACGCCCATAGCGCTATCGTTCGTTATTGTTAAACCTAACATCCTTGTATCTCTCTCGATACTCTGATTAGCTATCAGCGTATCAGGAAGTGTGATGAACTTGAGCCCACCCTTAGGCTATAAGCCTGCTGCGTAGATAAAGTCTCACACTTCAATTTTCTCAATAAACTGGATGGTATCCAAG
>JAFLJQ010000138.1 GCA_022712915.1 Gammaproteobacteria bacterium
TAAGGCAGCGGTTCTGTGTGCATTAGAATACTTGTCAACGAATGCAAAACGCGCTCACCCTGAACGTGATAGGTTGTCAGGTCGCGCTAAGCTTGGATTGACGCCTGTTTTTTGTACAGCTTAAGAACTAACGTATGAAGTAAGCTTAGTCGTTTTTTCTCTTATTTTCCCGCCATAGTCTCTTGCTTCTATCGATGGCCGCCGTAGGCCTCAACAATTCGTTGAATGTTATTAGTATTGATGTAAAGAGAAATTAGTGACTGTGGAAAGTAGGTTTTACAACTTCGAATCCCCAGTATTTGTTGGTGACCAAGTTTGTGACAGGCTTTTTTGAGATTATAGGTTGAATCTACCACAGTTAATTAGAATGCCCACTCTAAGAAAATGCTCTAATCATTTGTTGGGGTGGGTGTCTGATTAAGTCGTCCATAGCACTGCCTTCATGAGTCTTCTACCATCGTGATAACAATTTTTCCTTTGACATGTCCCTGCCCATAAAATCGAAAGGCTTCCGCGACCTTGCTTAAGGGGTAACGCCTGTCAATCACCGGCGTAACAGTACCTGCCTTGAAAAATGTTTTCATGATCTCCAAATCTTTCGCGGCGGGTTTATGCAACAAAAGACCCATTTTCTTCCCACTGATCAATGAAATCCACGATCCCAGCAAAAAAAGTTGATTCACCAGGCTTGATGCACCACCCACCATAACAAAATATCCCTTAGCGCTTAATGCACGTTTGTAATCAAAAATAGAATGATGCGCTTGCACATCGAGGATCAGATCATATTGCTGGCCATTTCGGATGAAGTCTTCTCGGGTGTAATCAATAACATGATCAGCACCCAGCGAAGAGACAAAATCCATCTTGCTGGAACGGCACACGCCGGTAACTTCTGCACCATAGAATTTGGCCATCGGCACCGCAAATGATCCCACGCCACCAGATGCGCCATTGATCAATACCTTGTGTGCTTTTTTTATGTTCCCTTTGCGAAGACCTTGCAGTGCCAGCACAGCCGCCTGGGGCACCGCTGCCGTTTCTTCAAATGACAGGCTGGTCGGTTTGATGGCCAGTACATTTTTATTTGCAGGCACACAGACATACTGCGCAAACCCGCTCCAACCACAATGGGACAGATCACCGTAGACTTCATCACCTGTCTTAAACTGCTTAACATTCTTACCGACTACTTCAATCAGACCGGCAATGTCACAACCGAGTATTTTTATTCTTGATGGTTTGCGTAAGCCGGCCATTAAGTGATTGACAAAGGGTTTCCCTATCAATATTTCCCAGTCCCATGAATTGATAGATGAGGCATAAATTTTTATCAAGACCTCATTGTCCTTCGGTACAGGCTTTGCAACTTCCTGTAAATCAAAAAAGTCTGGTGATCCGTAGTTTGTTAATACACTCGCTTTCATGTCTTTTTTAATGCCTTGATATAGTAATTTTCAGCAAACTTAGCCATATCTTTATCGGGTTCTGTTGTTGAATCTGCTTATTCATTCAGACACCGTGTTTTGGCATTACTATTCATTATTCAAGTCGATTGATTTACCCATTCCTAAAATGGCGCATTTGGCACCCATCTTTTCAACCTCACGCTTAAACAGTTGATCGTCAGCTGGATTATATTTTTTAGAAAATAATCCCGGACCGTTATAATGACAAGGGATCACAAGTTTTGGCTGCATTATTCTTACTGCTTTTAAGGCTTCCTTTTCATCCATTGTATTGGGAATGGTTCTTCCACCAATCGGTATCATTAAAACATCAGGATTGTTTATCTTTTGCCATTCTTTTTCATGAAGAAGCGTATCGCCAAGATTAACAATTGTCTTTCCATCTAACTTGATGTTATAACCAATTGCGCCCCAGCCAACTCGCTCATCAGGGCCGGGCTTAACGGTTTTAGAAAAAGGGCCCATTTTAAGAATCATTGGTCCATGAGTTGCCTTAATCCCGGTAATGGACATGCCATCGAGCTGAATGGTTTCATCAACTGATAAGGTATGAATATTCTTGAAGGGGGTGGTAAATGCCAGACCTTTGTCCCGGGGTCCCAGCATGAGGGGTTTGCCCTGGATTTCCCTCAGCATGGTTTTATGACAAATGACCTTAGCATTCGAGGCCTCTGCCACTCTATCGGCATGCCAATAATGATCAGGGTCACCATGTGTAATCAAGATATGGGTGATATCACCCCATTCTGATTTTGGAATAACTGTGGTGAATCGGAACCAATAAAAAAATAAGGCGCCAGGGTCAATAGCGATCTTTTTATTTTGTGATTCGATGATAAAGGCATTGTATCCATAAAATGTGATTTTCATTTGTCACCCTCCGCAGCTTGTTGAATGACATCAAGCACATCATTCAGGTGTATCAGGCCCCAGAGATGGTCTGCCTTGGGGATAAACCTTGTCTCACTGTTCTAGACCGTCTTGCTAAGGTATCACCCCATTGCAGGGGCACACTATGGCCCAGCTTACAGAACCAAAAATGAACCTTGACCGTGATCTCATCAAACGGAAAACTACATGGCTGGTGATGAAACGGGATCAACGTGAGATGTGGCCAATTATACAATATCTGGGTTGAGACAAAGAATGGGCCAGATCAAGAAGTGGCTGAATTTATTGCATAGATTATGTTTGAATAAACGTAACTATTCAGCGAAAAACAAAAAAACACTTGACATAGTTTTGCCCCTGATCGTGAAACATTCAGCAAATAAAACCATTATGCCTGTTTGTGGCTTATAAGGATCTAAGCAGCGCGGACAGATCAGAAAAACGACTGGAGAACACCAGCCAAACTCATGA
>JAFLJQ010000007.1 GCA_022712915.1 Gammaproteobacteria bacterium
ATGGCGCAAAAATAGCAGGCTGTGATCAAGATCAAGGCTATTACCTATTATAGTCCTATGCCCTTTTCAGAAATGATTACTCTACTAATAAATAAACTATAGAAACGCATGTTCGGTTATTCCTCACCAAACCAACCTATAAGTTTCTGTTTGGCCTTTTCCTTGACCTCATCATTGATGTACACCACAACAGTGGCAACAGTCGCCACCAAAACCCCTAGATCATCGGCATAACCAACAGCAGGGGTGGGATCCGCAATGGCGTCAAGAGGAAAAATAAAATAACCGAGCGCGCCATAAATCACACTCTTTGCCCAGGCAGGCGTCTCCGGACGTTGCGCCGCATAATAAAGCCATAGTGCCTTTTCAAGAACATCTTTTCCCGCAGCAATAGCATAAGCCAAAACTTTTTCCCAGAAACGCTTATCGGAATATTCCTTCTCATATCCAGGTTTGTCGTCGCTCATAGCATCTCCCCTTTTAACACAACATCGGGTATAAAAATGGGTAAGGCAGGCATGTTATTTTTATTAATTTATCATCACACCAGGATTTCTCACCATCACCCGGTAGGTCTTTAGTTTATTTTCCTGATTTTTATTATAACGAACGGCCTGTTTTGAATATTTGCTTATCTTCATCGTAAAAATAGCTGTATCAATTTCATTAGTCTTAATCCACTTTTAATCCAAAACCTCTCCCAACCGCCCCAAATAATAAGCATTTACTGAAGGGCTATCATCAAGTTGTGATGTGGTGAGATAATACCCGTATTTCCACCCTTATTAACCGAGATATGAATAAAATAACCCCATCATGTCCGTCAATAAAAAACTATCTAACTCCTTCGACAATCGATGATTTCAACAAATAAAAAGTCATAAGGTTATAGCGCAGCATTAACCAATTACACCTTTACAACATCCTTATTTAAAAAATTATAGATCACTATTTTACAACCACAACATGTGTTTCATTCATTGTAAACGTCTTAACCCTATCGCCAAAATCTACCGTTATTTCTTTCCCCGTTTCTTCTTCATCGTCTTTTTCTTACTGGTCTTTTTCTTGCTAGAAGATTTTTTATCTCTCGGCGGCCTTTTCTTAGCTTTCTTATCCGATGATTTTTCCCTGTCACCCTTTTTATTTTTTTCCCTGGCCTTTTCGATGGCATTGTCGGCACTGGTTTGTTCTTGTTCACTGGTGACGCTGGCCGGTTGCTCATCAGACAGTTCAAAGTCTATTTTTCGTTCATCCAGATCAACACGCGCAACTTTAACCTTGATGCGGTTACCTAAACGATAAATCAGACGTGAGTGTTCACCAATCATACGATGATGAGAGGGATCGAAATGATAATAATCCTTACCAAGAGAAGTGACATGCACCAGACCTTCAACGTAGATGTCATTCAGTTCAACGAACAGACCAAAGCCGGTAACACTACTGATCACACCCTCAAATTCTTCACCAACCTTATCAAGCATAAACTCACACTTCAGCCAGTCCACCGCATCGCGGGTTGCTTCATCGGCGCGACGTTCGGTCATGGAACAATGTTCACCATGACGTGCCATCTGGTCGAAGTTGCAATAAAATGTATCTGCCGTACCACCTTGTACCACATGACGAATCGCACGATGCACCAATAAATCAGGATAGCGACGAATCGGTGAGGTAAAGTGGGCATAGGCATCAAAGGCCAGTCCAAAGTGACCTGCGTTATCAGGGGTATAGACGGCCTGCCTCAGGCTGCGCAACATCACGGTCTGTATCAAATGCGCATCATGGCGCTCCTTGATGCTGCTTAGCAATTTAGAATAATGTCTCGGTTCGGGTGAATCACCACCGCCGAGATCAAGACCCAGTTCTGATAAAAACTCACGCAGGCTGGTTATCTTTTCTTCATTTGGTTTTCCGTGAACACGAAATAATGCAGGTAGCTTATGTTTTTGCAGAAAATCAGCCGCCGAAGTATTGGCCAGTAACATACATTCTTCGATCAGTTTATGTGCATCATTGCGAATCACCGGCACGATGCTATCGATCTTACGATCTTCACCGAAGACAATGCGCGTTTCAGTCGTTTCAAAATCAATCGCACCACGCTGCTGGCGTGACTTCAACAGCACTTTATAAAGTGCATGGAGGTTTTCCAGATAAGGCACTTGTGGGGCATATTGCTCACGTAGCTCCTTATCGCCATCAACCAGTATAGCGGCCACCTTGGTATAGGTTAGACGAGCATGAGAGCGCATCACCCCTTCGAAGAAGTGGTAATTCTCAACCCCACCGTCTTCATCAAGGTTTAACTCGCACACCATACAGAGGCGATCCACATCAGGATTAATGGAACATAGGCCATTGGATAAAACCTCGGGCAACATGGGAATAACTCGTTCAGGAAAATAGACCGAAGTGCCGCGTTCAGCCGCATCACTGTCCAGCGCCATACCTGGTTTCACATATGATGAAACATCGGCAATAGCCACCAGCAAACGCCAACCGCTACCCTGTTGCTCACAATAGACCGCATCATCAAAATCACGCGCATCTTCACCATCGATAGTCACTAGTGGCAAATTGCGAATATCTTCTCGCCCCTGCTTGGCCTCCTCTGGCACTTCTTCCGTAAAACGCGTGGCCTCCTGTTCGGCATCATGTGACCAACCTTCTGGAATATCATGACTGCGAATGGCGACATCAATCTCCATACCCGGAGCCATATGCTCACCGAGGGTCTCAGCTATCATGCCGATGGCCTGCCGATATTTGCTGGGCTGCTCAATAAGCTCGACACTAACAATCAGACCATGGGTGGCCCCATTGAGGTTTTCTTTCGGAACCAGAATTTCCTGAGTAAGGCGCTTATTATCTGGCACCACAAAACTAACCCCGCCTTCGATAAACAGGCGACCAACAACACGATGGGTATTGCGTTCCAGCACCTCAATTACACCGCCCTCACGACGACCGCGACGATCAATGCCTTTGACATGCACCATCACCCGATCACCGTTCATCAGCGGCTTCATTTCACGGGCAGAGAGAAACAGGTCGTCACCACCCTCATCCGGGATCAAAAAACCAAATCCATCAGGGTGGCCTTGTACCCGGCCCTTGATGAGATCCATTTTACTGATCAGGCCATAACCACCCTTACGGGTGAATATAACCTGCCCGTCTCGTTCCATTGCACGCATACGACGACGCAAGGCCTCAATTCGCTCCTCACCACTGATATCCAGGGCGGCTGCGATTTGCTCACGGTTGATGGTTCCCTGCTGTTCCAACAGCTCCATGATGAGTTCACGACTAGGAATCGGGTTATCGTACTTTTCCGACTCACGCTGAGCGTGAGGGTCTTTATCAAATTGTTTTTTGCTCATATTTTCTTTTCAGTTAGTTCATTATCTGGGTTGATCTGAAACATTCAGACCAATGGTTGTACAAAATTCTACTATAGGCGACATTGACAAGACTCAGGACTCCCGGTAAAGTGCGCCGCTCTCAGACAGCTTACGGTTGTCTTTGCCGTGGTGGCGGAATTGGTAGACGCGCTAGCTTCAGGTGCTAGTGGGGGCAACCCCGTGGAGGTTCAAGTCCTCTCCTCGGCACCATCTTACCTATATGGTACGTCAGAGCAATAAACCCGACGGTCTCCCGTCGGTTTTTTCTGCTCAGCTCATTTTCTTTTTAAGCACACCTAATAATAGTGTTTTTTCATGAGGGCAAGGAGGCTCTATGTCAAAGAACCACCATACATATGGCATACATGAGGATTCAAATACAGTACTGACGCTGCTATCACGGAGAAATGTGCATGTGTTTAAAAACACCCTTACGCAAACGGGTGACGCAGGACGATAGTCTCGTTGCGATCCGGCCCGGTGGAAATAATATCGACCGGCACTCCGACTACTTCTTCAATCTTCTTGATATAAGCTTTGGCATTTACTGGCAAGTCATCGTATTTCTTCACACCAAATGTACTATCCGACCAACCGGGCATATCAATATAACTTGGCTTGCATTGTTCGTAGGCATCGGCACCAATAGGTGGAATATCCATGAGCTTACCAGCACAGTCATAACCAACAGCGATACGCAGGCTCTCCAGACCATCCAATACATCCATCTTGGTCAGGCAGATACCCGACAGGGAATTAAGATGCACCGAGCGACGCAGGCTAACGGCATCCAACCAGCCACAACGCCGCGGACGTCCGGTGGTGGAACCAAACTCATGGCCTTCCTTCGCCATATGCGCACCAATGGGATCATTAAGAGCCTCACCATCATATAGCTCCGTCGGAAAAGGCCCCGCACCCACTCGAGTTGTATAGGCCTTTGTAATACCAAGGATATAATCAATGTCACGAGGACCCACACCCGTACCGGTACAAGCACCCCCGGCAGTGGGATTTGAAGAAGTCACATAAGGATAAGTACCATGATCGATATCTAACAGGGTACCTTGTGCCCCTTCAAACATAACTTTTTTGCCTTCAGCATGCATGATGTGCAACATGCCAGTAACATCAGCCACCATGGGACGAATACGTTCGGCCATTTCAAGACTCTCATCAAGAATCTTCTGAAAATCAAGGGTATCAGTCTTGAAATAATGCTTCAGGGCAAAGTTGTGATAATCCAGCACTTCACCAAGACGAGCGGCAAAACGTTCTCGGTGCATCATGTCACCAACCTTGAGAGCACGGCGAGAAATCTTATCCTCATAAGCGGGGCCAATACCACGACCGGTCGTACCAATGGCCATTTTACCACGCACAAGCTCACGTGCCTGATCGAGGGCAATGTGATACGGCAAAATTAAAGTACAAGCCTCACTGATAAATAGACGACCTGCGGTGTTAACGCCCTTCTCCGCCAGCATATCCAGCTCTTTTAGCAACGCGTCAGGAGCCAATACGACACCGTTACCAATCATACAACGAACATTTTCACGCAAGATACCCGATGGAATCAGATGCAAGACCGTCGTCTGACCATCAATGACCAAGGTATGACCAGCATTATGGCCACCCTGAAAACGTACCACAGCATCGGCATTATCAGTCAACAGATCAACGACCTTACCTTTACCTTCATCGCCCCATTGGGTACCTATTACGATGACATTCTTACCCATAATCCTATCTCTTCAAACAATAATGAAATTATCCAAGGCTTTCATACAAAAGCCCCAATTAGCTATACAGGTTCAACCAGCCATTGCCGGTTTTTGCTTATCAACTGACGATTACACCCCATATCTCTGGCACCGCCCTGCTGACCCGGTAATGCGCACACTACCCGCTCACCTTGCTGACGCAATTCTGCAATGACCCGGATTAATGCCTGATCCTGCTGGGCCGGGGCAAATATACCCAAAACTGTGTCTGCCTGCGCCCTAAAAAGGGACAAAAGGCTCTTCAAATCTGTACTAAACCCCGTGGCAGGTCTGGCCTGGCCAAACACCCGACCGATGTCATCATAACGTCCACCCTGAGCCACAGCACTACCCTGACCGGGTACAAAGGCAGCAAATACCGCCCCAGTGTGGTAGTTATAACCACGCAGTTCCGCTAGATCAAAATGCACAACAACGCCATCAAGGCGTTGCACAATCATATCAGCCATGCGTTGTAAATAATCGAGAGCATCCAACACACTTTTATCACTGCCTTTGAGCAATTTTTTGGCTTCCGCTAAAACGCCAACATCACCATTCAAATCTGATAATCTCAAAAACATATCGGTAAATTTTTTATCTAACGACCATTTGGCAAACAACTCACGCATATCGGGTGGTGACTTGCGTTGCAAGACATCAAATAATTCATCTTCCTGCGTATTATCAAGTCCAGCTTGTTTAACCAGTCCACGATAAATACCAACGTGACCCAGATCAAAGAAACTTTGTTCTACACCGCACAGACGCAAGGTCTCAACCATCAGGGCAAAAATTTCAATATCACTCTCAACACCAGCATGGCCGTACAGCTCCGCCCCCACTTGCAAAGGGCTACGAGAGGCGGCAAAACCACTTGGTCGTGTATGTAACACCGTACCCATATAACACAGACGCGTTGGCGTGTTACTTTTCAAATGATGGGCATCGATACGCGCCGCCTGTGGCGTCATGTCGGCACGCACCCCCATCAAACGACCGGTCAGTTGATCGGTCAGCTTGAAGGTCTTAAGGTCGAGATCATGACCAGTGCCGGTCAACAGGGATTCCAGATATTCAATCAACGGCGGCATCACCAACTCGTAACCCCAGCGGTCGTACAAATCCAGTAGACTACGACGCAAGGCCTCCAGTTGACGAGCCTGCGGTGGTAGGACTTCTTCAATACCTTCAGGCAATAACCAGCGATCCAGTTCTTTCATTAGCTTGGTTTAAATCCGGCGTTATGAATTTGGTTATCAGGTCTTGGCAAAGTAAAGTAAGACCGCGCCGATGGTCATGATGATCAGGCCCCAGCTACGCAAAAAGCGATCATCCATTTCTGTCATCACCTGCATTGTGCGACGAAAGGCACGCGGATTGATTGAGGGCAACAAGCCCTCAATCACCATCACCAGCGCTACAGCAATTAATATTTCATGCCACATACTAAATGTTTACCATCAACACTCGGTTACTTCTTCGAGGCCTGTTTGCCTTTAAAGTAATTAAAGAACTCCGAGTCTGGCTCAATGACCAAAACATCACCTTCATTGTTAAAGGCCGCGCGATAGGCATCCAGACTTCGATAGAACGCATAGAACTCTGGATTGCGGTTATAAGCATTAGCATAAATTTCCGATGCCTTGGCATCACCCTCACCACGAGTCTGTTGCGACGTACGATAGGCCTCTGCCTTAAGGATGGTTACCTGCCGATCTGCACCAGCACGAATTTTTTCAGCCGCCTCAGCACCTCGGGAACGAAAATCCTTAGCAACACGAGTACGTTCCGCCACCATACGATTATAGACCGACTCACTGATATCTTCTGAGTAATCAATACGTTTAATACGCACATCGACTACTTCAATACCAAAACGTTTCACCTGCTCATTAGATACCGTGGTAGTGGTGCTCATAATTTCCTTACGCTCACCAGACAACAACTCTAGAATCGAACGCTTGCTGAACTCATCACGCAGACCATCGTTGATAATGGTGTAGATACGTTCCATCGCGGTACGCTCATTACCACCTGACATGGTTTTGTAATAGGTCGCTACGTTCTGGATACGCCACTTGACAAAGAAATCGACATTTACGTTCTTTTTCTCTTTGGTCAAATACAGCGCAGGCCGTGCATCCAGCGTCAGAACGCGCTTATCAAACTTACGTATATTATTGACGAAGGGCATTTTAAAGTGCAGACCAGGTGTATATTCAGTTTTAACAATTTCACCCAGACGGAACTTGATGGCTAGTTCCCGTTCATCCACAGTAAACATGATTGACAGCATTAGAAAACCTGTCAGTGCAAGCAGTACAAGGATGGATATCTTGGTTGCGTTCATTAACGTTGCTCCCTTTCGCGGAATCGCTCACGGCGGTTTTCACGTGAGTCGGTAGATGTTGTACTGCCAGCCACACCTTCCGCTGGCACGTTCTGTGACTCCGCCGGCGTCACCTGGCGTTTTTGCATCATCTTGTCGAGAGGTAAATAAAACATACTATTACCCTTCTTCACATCCACCATCACCTTGTTGGTGTTAGACAACACTGTTTCCATTGTTTCCAGATAGAGACGTTCACGCGTCACTTTGGGGGCCTTACTGTATTCTGTCAGTACCTTGATAAAGCGTTCTGACTCACCCATAGACCGAGACACCACCTGCTCACGATAACCCTCGGCCTCCTGGATCACTCGCGCGGCCTTACCACGGGCTCTGGGCAGGACATCATTAGAATAGGCTTCGGCTTCATTGATCTGACGTTGTTCATCTTCACGAGCCTTAATAGCATCATTAAAAGCATGCTGCACCTGCTGGGGTGGCTGGGCATCCTGTAGATTGAGGTTGGTCACTAGAATACCTGAATTATAGCCATCGAGAATGACCTGAATCAGCTGTCGGGTACGAACCCCGACCTCGGGGCGGCCATCCTTGATAACAAAATCCATCTTATTCTTACCAACAATTTCACGCATGGCACTTTCTGTTGCCTGGCGCAAAGTAGCATCCGGGTCACGAACATTAAATTGAAATTCGCGCGCATCCTTAATCTTGTATTGCACAGTAAATTTTACATCGACAATATTTTCATCCTGAGTCAACATCAAAGCCTCATCCTTGCGCAGTCCCAAATTGACACTACGTACCTGATCGACATCAACAA
Organism: Gammaproteobacteria bacterium; assembly: GCA_022712915.1. GTDB lineage: Bacteria > Pseudomonadota > Gammaproteobacteria > UBA6429 > Thiohalophilaceae > JAHEDB01. The sequence goes on from JAFLJQ010000007.1 coordinate 8,347, forward strand.
CTTCCACATTCTGGATAAAACGAGGATACCAGTGCGGTCCCGGATTGGTGATCTCTTTAAAGGCACCAAACTGTAGAACAACGCCCTGACGACCTTCATTCACAATGTATATTCCGGACAAGGCCCATACGGCCAACACCAGGATCAGGATAAAACTTGCACCGACACGACTGGCAGCGCCAAGACCACCACCGCCACCGCCACCACCTTTACCTCCAAACAGGCCGGATAATTTATTTTGCAAGTTTTTGATGATCTCGTCCAGATCAGGCGGACCTTGTTGATCTTTACGTCCACCCCAAGGATCTTTATTGCCGGAACCACCAGGTTCATTCCAGGCCATACGTTTCTCCGATGTCGTCATTAATTATCTGTTAAAAAAAGGTACGGTGATTTGTTTCACCGACAAGAAGGATGCATTCTATTGGGCTTCGCCGCCAGCCGCAAGGCATGGGTCATGATCAGAGAGTAAAATATAATCAGCCAGAGCTTCATGTTTACAAAGGCCATCCCAGGTTTGTCGAGGCAGATCGAGATCCATGAGCCAGTAGCCATCGGCCATTACCTTTTCATGCAGCACAGCTCCTAGGGCATAAAGTCGCGCATGCAGCCGTCCCTGCTGAGGAGACAAGCAAACTTGTTCTATTACCCTTTCGGCTTGTAGACGTTCAGCCACGGCTTCCAGTACCAACTCCATGCCTTCATCCCGCATGGCTGAGATCCAGACCCGTGCCGGACGACCATTTTCATCCCGTTCGATATGGGGCATCACACCCTCCATCAGATCGATTTTATTATAGATCTCAATCTGCGGACAATCATCGGCCTCGATCTCTTCGAGCACCTTATTAACCTGCTCAATATTAACCATGCGATCCTCACTAGAGGCATCGACCACATGAACAAGCAAGTCCGCCTCCTCTGTTTCCTGCAATGTCGAGCGAAAAGACTCAACAAGATCATGAGGCAAATGGCGAATGAAGCCGACGGTATCGGCCAACACTATGGGCTGTTTGTCAGGTAAACTCAGTCGGCGCAGAGTAGGATCCAGTGTGGCAAATAACTGATCGGCCACGTAGACACTTGCCTTAGTCAATTGATTAAACAAGGTCGACTTGCCAGCATTGGTATAACCCACCAGGGATACTGTTGGCAGACCAGCCCGCTTGCGCCCCCGTCTACCCTGCTCGCGCTGTTTTCTAACTTTGTTTAAACGGGATTTGAGTTGCTTAATTCGGGCATTCAACAAACGACGATCAGTTTCCAACTGGGTTTCACCCGGTCCACGCAATCCAATGCCACCCTTTTGTCGTTCAAGATGAGTCCAGCCGCGTACCAATCGGGTAGAAAGGTGTTGTAGCTGGGCCAGTTCAACCTGCAATTTACCCTCATGGGAACGAGCCCGCTGGGCAAAAATATCAAGGATTAGACCGGTACGATCCAACACCCGACATTTTAAGAGGCCTTCGAGGTTACGTTCCTGAACTGGACTCAACTCATGATTAACCAACACCACATTGGCCTCTTCCCGCTCAACCATATCGCGGATCTCTTCGGCCTTACCTGTACCAACAAAATATCTAGAGTCAGGGGTACGACGAGCACCAGTGATCACAACTACTGGTTCAACGCCAGCCGATATCACCAGCTCCTTAAATTCGTTAAGTTCATCTTTTTCGGATACAGCATGAAGATCAAGGTGAACCAGTACTGCGCGTTCACCCGCTTCCGGACGGTCAAACAAAATCACTCACCCCTAAAATGGCCTCAATAACGAGCCCTTAAATTACGTATTACCAGGCTCACCCGGTGTAACATCATCAACGAGTCCGATTGGCATTTTCACATTGCGGGCAGGAACAATTGTTGAAATGGCATGTTTATACACCATCTGACTGACCGTATTGCGCAACAACACAACAAACTGATCAAAGGATTCAACCTGCCCCTGCAACTTAATGCCATTAACTAAATAAATCGAGACCGGGATACGTTCCTTGCGCAAAGCATTCAAAAAAGGATCTTGTAAAGCTTGCCCTTTACTCATTTTTTCTTTCTCCATTATTTTTGACAGGGCTTTCCTGTAAGGTACTTAATTGTTATTTAAAGTTATTTTATTAACGGCCAAACAAACATTTAATTTAACCAATCATCCTAGTCTAGCACACCCTGAGCAGTGTTAAATGGGTGCATTTTCGAGGGTTTTCAAGACCTGATCCGTCAAATTCTCGTCAAAAGGATCAAAAATAAAAGTCTTTTTTTCGGAGCGTAACCAAGTCAACTGACGTTTGGCCAGTTGGCGTGTCGCCACAATACCCTTGTCAATCATTTGCTCATAATTGTAGTTACCGCATAGATATTCCCACACTTGCCTGTAACCTACCGCCCGCATAGAGGGCTTATCCTGATCCAAATCACCTCTTTCATAAAGGGCTTTGACCTCACCAAGCAGATTTTGTTCCAGCATTAAATGAAAACGTTGTGCAATGCGTTCATGCAGCCTGGCCCGATCCTCTGGAATCAGCGCAATTTTAATGACCCGATACGGAAAGGCCGGCCTATTCTGCTTGCGCCGGAACCACTCACTCATACTAATGCCCGTCGCCTCATACACCTCAAGGGCTCGTTGGGTACGTTGTGAATCATTGGGGTGAATCCGTGCCGCCACCTCGGAGTCAATTCTTACCAATCGCTCATGCATTGCGGCCAGTCCCTTTGTCGCCATATCCTCTTCCAGGCGCTGACGAATACCCTCATTTGCTGCCGGTAATTCTGACAAACCCTGTAACAAAGCGCGGAAATAGAGCATGGTACCGCCCACCAATAATGGGGTATGCCCATTCGCGATCACCTCATCGATTTCCCGCAGGGCATCACTACAAAAACGTGCCGCAGAATAAGGCTCTGCCGGATCAAGAAAATTGACAAGTCGGTGAGGGGCCTTGTTTAGGGTGGCAACATCAGGCATGGCGGTGCCGATTTTCATGTCCTTATAAACCAGCGCAGAATCAACGCTAATAATCTCGGCTGATAAACGTGTTACCAGTTCCACAGCCAGATCGGTCTTACCCGCAGCAGTGGGCCCCATGATACAAATGACGGTTGCTGGAGATGTGTTTGAGTCAGGTGTTTTCATAAACGCGTATTCATTGCCCAGGAAAAGTATCGCAACATCTGAATCATTCAATAAGGCTGCATTGCCTCTATTTCTAACGTAAAGCAGAGAATAAATTGCTCCTCTGCGTTATCTTCTAATGCAATTTAATATCCAGCTAAATAATAAGTTGAATAATTCAGCCTTAAACCGGATTAATAAGTGAGTACAGCTCTTGTGCAGTAAAACAACGCCACAGGCTGGGAGCATTCAAAGTCTCGATCTCTCGCAACAAGCGGTTCAGTTCATCAGGAGAATCTTGCTGACTTTGCGTCTCCGCTGCAATATTCGCAATAAATGGTAATAAATCACGAGGCTGTTGCTGCGTAATGTCTTTTTCAAGCAAACAATTTACCAGCTGCTCTACATCGGCCCCGGCTACGACCACCGGAATCATACGCAACATGACGGACTCTGGACCATTACAGCTCAGGTCAAAACCAAGTTGCTTGAGAATCGCTTGAGACTTCTCAACCATAATGGCCTGTTTCGCGGTCACTGAAATACTTTTGGGTATTAACAGAGGACGATTACGAATGCCTCCGGCATCCAATGCCTGATTAAGTTTTTGGAAAAGGAGCATTTTTTGTGCCCGTCTGACATCGACCAAGACCAGTCCCTGTTTGCTCTCAGCCATGATAAAACCTTCGAGCAACAAAGCCTTGGCCTGCCCCAAAGGGTAATTAAAACCCTTCACCGCTTCCGACACCTTTGCTGGAGCATAGTTGGCCGGTGCATAAGCAGGCGATGCATATATTTGTGGTCGCCCACCCTGGTTCCAGCCTGTGTTTACAGGCGCCGTATTAGTTAAACTGCCCGATAGTGCCTCACACAAACTATGGTGAATAAAATCGTGCACCATACGCGCCTCACGAAAGCGCACTTCATGCTTGGTAGGATGCACATTCACATCGACAACAGAGGCCGCAATCTCAAGCTGTAACAAATAAGCGGCATGTCTGCCAGGATAAAGCCGTTCCTGATAGACTTGGCGAATGGCATGCGAAATAAGGCGATCACGGATGATGCGGCCATTGACATAAAAGTGTTGCAAATCATTCTGGCTACGTGAAAATTCTGGCCCGGTGATCCAGCCCCAAAGACGCAGGCCATGGGCACTAAAATCAATTTGCACAGCATGCTCCATAAAGGCCTTACCGCACAGCTTGGCAACACGTTGGTTTTGTGCCGTTTCTGTATCTGCGGGGGCGAGTTGGTAAACAAGTCTGTCACTGTGTTTAAAGGTAAAACCAACATTGAAATGACTTAAAGCTATGCGCCGTACTACTTCATCGATATAACGAAACTCGGTCTTTTCAGCACGCATAAACTTGCGTCTTGCAGGGGTGTTGTAAAACAGATCCCGTACAATAATCGATGTCCCTACTGGATGGGATGCTGCCTGAACCGATAGATCATCATTATTGCAATCGATTTGCCAGGCATCCGTCCTACCTTCACAGCAAGATAACAACTGCATACGCGAGACCGAACCAATACTAGCCAAGGCCTCACCGCGAAACCCCAGGCTGTGGATATTTTCCAGTTCCTTAAGATTAGTGATTTTACTGGTAGCATGACGACTAATGGCCAGAGGCAGCTCTGCCTGTGGAATACCACGACCATCATCCCTGATAAGGATTTCCTGCAAACCACCTCGGCTAATACTGATTTCAATACGTGTCGCCCCGGCATCAAGGCTGTTTTCCAACAACTCCTTGACCACCGAAGCCGGACGCTCCACCACTTCACCGGCGGCAATCTGATTGGCCAGTTCAACAGGTAATTGGCGTATGGGTCTGGGCATGGTGAGAGTGGCCTTCATGGGCCTAGTGTAAGGTAAAGGCGAGAGGGATAAAATGCCAGACGCCTAAGATCCCGTGTAAGGAATTTGCAACACTTGACCGATGCGCAGCATGTCGTTACGCAGGCCATTCATCTTTTTTAGTCTGGCGATGCTGACCCTATAACGCTCAGAAATATCGGTCAGGGTGTCCCCTGTAGAAATACGATGCTCACGATTGACTTGTGCCAGCAAGGTGCCCTTGGGAGCATGTTTGCGGAAATAGTGTCGAATACCCTTTAACATCGCGGTGGCCAGTGCATTTTGGTGCTTGGCACTGCGCAGCTTACGTTCTTCCGCAGGATTAGAGATAAAAGCTGTTTCAACCAGAATAGAAGGAATCTCCGGTGCTCTCAAGACACGAAAGCCAGCCTGTTCCACCCGATTTTTGTGCAACCGGGTAATGCCTCGCAAACCGGTCAAAACATTGCTGGCCAGGTTATGGCTATCTTCTATAGTCGCGTTTTGTAGCATATCAACCAACACCAGTTTGGTCAGTTCATCCTTATCATCCAGGCTAACACCCCCGATCAAGTCTGAATTATTTTCGCTCTCAGCCAGAAACCGGGCCGCATCACTACTGGCGTTGCCATCAGACAGGATATAAACCGAGGAACCATGGGCCTGAGGTTTATGAAAGGCATCGGCATGAATGGAAATAAACAGATCGGCACTATTTTTTCGTGCGACCTCGACCCGACGTTTAAGGGGCACAAAGTAGTCACCCCGCCGGATCATGAGAGATTTCATGCCATGTTCTTTGGCAATCAATTTCTCAAGTTTTTTGGCAATACTAAAGACTACATCTTTTTCCCGTGTACCATGTCGGCCAATCGCACCAGGGTCATCACCACCGTGACCGGCATCAATGGCGATCAATACATCCCGTAGCCGGGCAGAGGGTTGAATATGCTTAATGGCTGTCTTCGGTGCACTTGATGCGAACTCACTCTTGACATGCAGATCGATCACCAATCTGTGGCCATATTCACGCTGAGGTTTCAACAGAAAACTCTTGGGCTGGACATCGCCCGTCAGATCCAGTACGACTCGCGTATCCGAGCCATTACGCCGAGCATGACGAATAACCTTAATATGACTATTGGTGTAATCCATATGGGCAAAATTGGTCTGCAAACGGGCGTTATTCAGATCAATGACAATGCGCTCTGGCTTGTGTAACTTAAACAGGCTGTGCTCTACTGGGCCACTTAGATCAAATACCAGTCGGGTATTATCCGGCGCTGGCCACATGCGAATATTCTTCACGGCCACGGGCGCAGCCTGTGCGTAGCTTATCGATACACACGCTATAAAACACAACAACAGCCTTAATCGACCCATGATTCTCCTTTTCGCACCAATACCTCTGGTTCAGTCTATATATTGTGCAACACCCAGAGAATATTTCAAGAAGAAATTCCATAAATTTTATAGAGATAGCGTATAAAGCTCGAAAAGATCTAGATTTTGAGACAAATATCCATCTAGAACATATGCTTAGGGAAAACCAGCCTTTTATTGAACACGCAACAACGGTTAATTCATCGAGGTAATGAGCGCAAAGTTTGCAAAAGCACAGAGGACGCAAAAAAAACCTAACCTAAAACCTGTGTGATCCCTGTGTTGTGCTGCCATACAGGGAAATATCAAGCCCTTTTAAATTCTATTCAGAATCTATCACTTCAATTACCCGCTGACCTTTTTCTGATCTGGCCTGCAACACCGCCGTGCGACCCACGTCCGCATATTCCAGGTGAAGCTGTAAATCGGCCTCGACCAGCCAGCCTTCACCCCGTTCTGGCCACTCCACCAGGCAGATCGAATCATCATTGAAATAGTCCCGTGCCCCGGCATACTCCAATTCTCCCGGATCAGCTAGTCGATAGAGATCAAAATGGAACACCTGCTGCTGACCGATCTCATAGGGTTCAACCAGGGTGTAGGTTGGACTTTTGACATTGCCTTTATAACCCAGGCCGCGCAAATAACCCCGCACCAACGTGGTTTTACCCGCCCCCAAGTTGCCATACAAATAAATCACAAAGCCATTGGGAATCAACACCGCCAATTGCTGGCCCAGATCAAGAGTGGCGGCTTCATCTGTTAGTTGCATTTCAATTTTTAAGCTCATGGATTAACCAATCGTCTGATCCAGGGCATAAGGTCACTGGCCAATAGCCCCCTTTCACCATCGGCCACCACGGCCATATCAGCCGCTGCCCCATGCAGACATACACCCAGTTGCGCGGCCATATCCTGCGACTGACCCTGCGCCCAGAGGCTGGCGATGATGCCCGTCAACACATCCCCCATGCCACCACTGGCCATGCCGGGATTGCCATCAGTACATACAGCCATAAGACCTTTGCTTGTACACATGAGACTGCCCGCACCTTTTAAAATTACCGTACCACCATATTGTTGATGAATTTGTTCTATGGCGGCAAAACGATCGGCATTGATCTGCTCTGCACTTATTTCTAAAAGACGCCCTGCCTCACCGGGATGGGGTGTGAGGATCCAGTTATCCTTCCGTTGTGGATTTTGAGCCAGCAGGTTCAGGCCATCAGCATCGACCACCAAAGGGCATTTGGTTTCCGTGGCACAAGCAAACAACTGTCGCGCCCAATCACTTTGTCCTAGACCGGGGCCTATTGCTACAACATCAGCCTTTTCAATCAAGGCTCGTAATACCACAGGCTGTTCAACACCTCGCACCATTAACTCCGGCCGACCAACATTGATCACTGCCGCATGTTCGATACGGGTAGCAAGGCACACCATACCGGCTCCGGCCCGCAAGGCCGCCTCCCCGGCCATGCGAATCGCCCCGCTGTAACCAAGCTCCCCACCGATGATCAACACATACCCGTTATTGCCTTTATGAGAGATACGGGGACGAGGCGCTAAATTTGATTCCAGGCATTCAAAACGAATGGCCATGGCCGAGGGTTCAAAATGTTCTCCTACCTCGGCGGGCACATTCAGATCGGCAAAGTGTAACTCACCAACATAATCAGCCGCCGCCCCGGTATACAAACCCTGCTTCATGGCAATAAAACTGATGGTGTGACTTGCCTTAGTGGCCGCCCCCAGTACGGCACCAGTATCTGCGTGCAGGCCGGAAGGAATATCCACCGCCAGCACCGGTATACCACTGATGTTGATGGCCTCAATGGCCTGTTGGTAGTGGCTACTCACCTCACCACTCAAACCAGTACCGAGCAAGGCATCAACAATGACATCACTTTCCAGGCTTGTGCCATCCAGCCAAACATCAATCTCGACATCGGTTTCGGCCAGACGCTGTGCCATGGTGAGGGCATCACCTTTCAGTTTATGGCCATCACCGAGCAGATAAAGACTAACAGCCAGGCCCTGCTCACGGGCTAGCCGGGCAATCACATAACCATCACCGCCATTATTCCCTGAGCCACAAAACACCGTAATGTGCTTTGCCGATGGCCACTGTTGCTGTAATAATCCAAATGCAGCGGCACCAGCCCGTTCCATGAGCGTGATCCCGGCAATATCGAACTCATGAATAGCCATGCTATCCATATCGCGTACCTGCTGAGCACGATAGAGGTTGGTGTTTATTTGTCGCATAGCGGTATCATAGCGGTTATGTGTCATTCACCCAATGCAAGTCCATCACTCTCTTCCCAAAGACTCGAACAACTGGCGCAAGAGATCAAACTATGGGGAATATCCCTGGGTTTTCAACAAGTCGGTATCACCGATACTGATTTGTCGCAGGCCGAGCAACACCTGCATGGCTGGCTTAAGGCCGGTTATCATGGTGAAATGGAATGGATGGCCCGTCACGGCAGCAAGCGCACCCGCCCGGCGGAACTGCATGCGAATACCCTCCGTATCATCAGCGTCCGCATGGACTATCGCCCTGAGGAAACCTCTCCGCCCGAAGCCTTACTGGAAGAGCCTGAACAGGCCTTTATCTCACGCTATGCCCTGGGCCGGGATTATCACAAACTAATGCGCAATCGCTTGCAGAAACTCGCCCATCAAATCAGCGAGGCCATTGGCCCGTTCGGTTATCGGGTGTTTGTCGACAGTGCCCCGGTGATGGAAAAACCCATTGCACAAAAGGCTGGGCTTGGATGGGTCGGTAAACACACACTCTTATTAAATCAAACGGCCGGTTCGTGGTTTTTTCTGGGAGAAATTTATGTCGACCTGCCCCTACCCATTGACCTACAGAGTGAAAATCATTGTGGCACTTGCCAGAACTGTATCAACATCTGCCCGACAAAGGCTATTATCGCCCCCTATCAACTGGATGCACGACGGTGCATTTCCTATATCACGATAGAGCTGAATGGCGCCATTCCTCTAGCGTTACGCCCGTTGATGGGCAATCGCATTTACGGTTGTGATGATTGTCAATTATGCTGCCCCTGGAATCGCTTTGCCCAATACAGCAAACTGGACGATTTTTTACCCCGTCACAAACTCGATACCGCTACCTTGCTAGAGCTGTTTAGCTGGGATGAAACTACATTTCTGAAGAAAATGGAAGGCTCAGCCATTCGCAGAATCGGCCATGAAAAATGGCTGCGCAACATTGCCGTGGCCCTGGGCAATGGCCCCACGACAGATCAAGTTCAGCAAGCATTAAAAAACATACTGCCCCATTCATCCGGACTGGTTAGCGAGCATGTACAGTGGGCCATTCAACAATTACAGAAATGAATATTGTGCTTGAGCACACAGATTATAATCATGGTTAATGAACCTTAAGCCTCAGTATTAATATTGTTGCCAAGCGAGCCACTAGCCTCCTCAGAAGCCTTAATTTCCTCCGCCGCTTCCTTGGGACTAACCATAATCTCACTGCCCACCCGTCTGGCCAGATCAACTTGCTTGTCCATATTCGCCATCGCCAATTGTAATTGTGCACCTATTTTCATTTCCCATCCTCATTGCTGTTAAACTTGTCAAAATCTTTGCCGAGAGACTATGCAAGCAATGTTCCTGATTCCTGAGCCATCTCACATTACCGGGCTGATTCTAGCCGGTGGCAAGGCCCGTCGTCTGGATGGACAAGATAAGGGCCTGATTCCATTAGGAAACCATACACTTGTTGAATATGCCATCAAACGCCTGCGACCCCAATTAGGCGAAATTCTAATCAATGCCAATCGCAATCAGGACGAATATCAGCAATTTGCATACCCCATTATTGCCGACACCCCGCCCGATTTTGCCGGCCCCCTTGCCGGTTTACTCACCGGCTTGCAACATATGAAAAATGACTGGCTGGTCTCAGTCCCCTGCGACAACCCCTGGTTACCGGACAATCTGGTGCAAAAACTGGTTCAGGCAATACAGGAACAACCCTGCCCCCTCGCCGTAGCCCGTTGCCAGGGGCGACTGCAATCCGTCTATTGTCTGGTACACCATTCATTACAAGCCTCATTAGCTGATTGCCTTGCCAATGGCCAACATAAAGTGCAGGCATGGATTCAGCAACAAAAACACTGTGTTGTAGATTTTGCCGATGCCCATGAGTTTGAGAACATCAATACCCCGCAACAACTGGCCGAGGCAAAGAAAAATTTATGATCGAAACAGACACGCCCATTCTTGGCTTTGCCGCCTTCAGTGGAACAGGTAAGACCACCTTACTGGTAAAATTGATCCCCTTATTAAAAGAAAAGGGCTTGCGCATTGGCATGATCAAACATGCCCATCATAATTTTGATATCGACAAATCCGGCAAAGACAGTTACGTGTTGCGCAAGGCTGGCGCTGAACAAATGTTAATCGCCTCACAAAGGCGTTGGGCCTTGATGGTGGAAACACCAGAACAGCAAGGGGACCCTGATCTAAATGAATTATTGCAACAACTGAATCACAGCAAACTCGATCTAGTGCTGGTGGAAGGCTTCAAACATGTCACCTTTCCAAAGATCGAACTGCATCGCCCATCATTGGGGAAACCACTATTATTCCCCGATGATGACAGTATTATGGCCATCGCCACAGAACAGGCCACGGCAGTCAGTACCAACATACCTAGACTCGACCTAAATAATCCTGAGATGATCGCAGACTTTATGTTTAATTTTATCCAACAAACAGGATAATTTCACCACTCTTACCAAGGCAGACAAATTCTATGAGCAAAACCACTCCCGCAAAAAACGATAGCGAAATAGATACCAACTGGCTTAGTGTCGAACAGGCCCGCGAAAGAATGTGTGACAGTGTTGCCATTATCCACGGCTTTGAGCGCGTCGCCATTCGTGATGGCCTGAATCGCATCCTGGCCGAAGATGTGATCTCACCCATCAACGTCCCGCCCTATGACAATTCTGCCATGGACGGTTACGCCGTGCAGGCGACAGATTTACCCGACATCGGCGAAGTTTCATTAAAAGTAAGCGGCACCTCTTTTGCGGGCATACCCTTTAACGGCAAAGTGAATACCGGTGAGGCCATTCGTATTATGACCGGTGCCATGCTACCCAAAGGTACCGATACCGTCATCATGCAGGAACAAGTGCAACAAAAAGATGATCTCATCACCATTTCGGCCGGTCACAAACAAGGCCAGAACGTGCGTTATATCGGCGAAGATATTAAACAGGATGGTGCAGCGCTACATACAGGTAAAAGGATCAGCCCGGCCGAACTGGGCTTACTGGCATCCCTTGGCGTGCCAGAAGTCACGGTCAAACGAAAATGTCGTGTTGCCTTCTTTTCTACCGGCGATGAATTACGCGCTGTAGGTGAACCGCTTGAAGAAGGTCAGATCTATGACAGCAACCGGTACACCTTGTATGGCATGCTAACCCGACTGGGTGTAGAGTTGATCGACATGGGTGTCATTCCCGATGATCGCAGCAAAATTGAAAACGCCTTTACCACCGCCGCCTCCCTGGCCGATGCCGTCATCACCTCCGGCGGCGTTTCCGTGGGTGAAGCCGACTATGTCAAAGAAACACTAATGAAACTTGGTGAAATCAACTTCTGGAAGATCAGCATGAAACCCGGCAAACCCCTGGCCTTTGGTAAAGTAAATAATGCTGTTTTTATTGGCTTGCCAGGTAATCCCGTCTCGGTCATGGCCACCTTTTATCAATTTGCCCTGCCTGCCCTACGCCGCATGATGGGACAGGAAGACATCAACCCAACCATTTTTAAAGTACCGTGCAAATCCATACTCAAAAAACGTCCTGGCCGCACCGATTTTCAACGCGGTATTTTATCGATAGATAAAAGCGGTCAACTAGAGGTTGATGGAACCGGTATGCAAGGTTCGCATATCCTCAGCGGTATGAGTAAAGCCAATTGTTTTATTATCCTACCGGCTGAATCCGGTAATGCGGAAGCGGGCACGCTGGTAAATGTGCAACCGTTTGAAGGATTGATTTAAAATTACAGGTGTTTTTTTAAAAACAGCTTAGAAAACTCTTTTCTTAACATGGACATCTGGTCAAACAGGCCGATCCGATTTAGACGACAATGAACAAAATAATAGAATCACTTAACTCTTAATTTCAAAAAGGAAAAAAAAAGATGCTCCTGATTGTTCTAATGATCCTAATTGCTCCACTTTTCTATTACTCCCCTATCCTTGCCAGTGTTGTAATCGCTCTTGCTGCCATTTATTATTTCATAAAATCGAAGAAAAAAAAATAACAAACCCACCACTTTAATGTCAATGATAAAATGCCAAACAAGCCAACATAACTGACTGTTTTTTTATCATAACCATTGAACTAACGGGCATCATTCAAGATAAAACAGCTAACCCTGTTCAACATAAAGACAGACATTAATGACCCTGTTGGACTATATGGCCAGAGATACCCGGAATATACCTACGTGGTTTTCCAGACATGGCAAACATCTTTTATCAGGTTAACTTAAAATTTTCCTTAACTTGAGTTAGGCATGCAAAAAAATAATTAACCGATCAAATGCAAATGAGTCGTATTTGACACTGCCCCCTTTTATTCAAACCCTTCTTGATCTGAATCAACGAGAATTTAAAATATCTAATGTACTCTATCACTCTAAAGCATGGATCTATTTACAGTACGATTTGAAGGCAAATGCCAATTTAAATTTTTGATGTTTTATCACCAATGGTGACCTCATAACATCTGAAATGGAGAACATGATGAAAATAATAACAAACTCATCATAGCGTTGGTCGAGACATATACTCACCAGCGCAAATTAAGGAGACCGAGTGAAAGTACGTGCCACAGTTCTTCTCATTATAGCAACAGTCATACCACTGTTACTTGCCCCCTCTGTTGGTCTGGCCGAAGTCGAAGGTAGCTGCACCATGTGTCATAAGTATCCGGGACTTGGCCGGATGGAACAAACAGAGGGAGAACAAGCTAAGCCAATCAAACGGCGTTTTTATATCAATAACGACCTCTTTGAAACTACCTATCATGGCAAGATCAGTTGCAAGAGTTGTCATACCGGGGTCGATAAAATCCCACATACTGATGCACCCGCAGTCAATTGTGCTACTGACTGCCATATCATTAACCCGTCAAGCAATAAATCATTTTCTCATAAAAAAATTGTAGACGATTTCAATGACAGTTCTCATGGTAAAAAAGGCTCACGCATAAAAGATAAGAGTGGCTTGCCCGTATGCAAAGACTGTCACAACAATAAGACATATCATGCTTCTACCGGAAAAGAGACAGACTCCATACACCAGATAACGGTTTGTCAGGAATGCCACCAGTCCGAGGAGTTTGTAAAACGTTTTTATGAACATATCATTTACCGTACGAGCAAACGACGTACATCAAAAGAAGTCGTTAAACTGTGTGGTAGTTGCCATGCCAATCAGGAATTAATGAAAAAGGCCGATCTTGATACCGTGGTTGGCTTCACATCAACGTTTCATGCCAAGGCCATAAAATTTGGAAATGAAGACGTGGCGAATTGTTTGAATTGTCATGCGCCCTATCAATTGGGTTTTTCACCTCATCGAATTACCTCAGCCCGGGAAAAAAATTCTCCCGTTAATATCAATAACAAGATTGAGACCTGTCGCCAATCGGATTGTCATTCCGAAGCATCAAAAGACTTTGCTCTGGGCAGTCGAGTACATCCGTCCCCTGACAAAATCAAATTCCTCATTACAGAGAAGACATCAAACTCAGGCGAGGTACGGCTCATTGATGACCCGGCTTTTCAGGCCAAGGTGATTGACTGGATTCAGCTTTTCTACAAAATTCTGATTCTTGCCGTTGTGGGTGGTCTAGGATCACATCGATTACTGGATTTGTACGGCTCGATCCGTCAGCACAGAAAGGGAGGGCACTAAAACATGAGCCATTCAGGAAAAACCAAAAAACAATTTGTTCGCCTGACCAAGAGTCAGCGGATACAACACATCATCCTGGTAATTTCGACCACCCTGCTCATTATTACCGGATTCATGTTACAGGCGGATCGCTGGTTTATCAGTATCTTTGGTAGTGCCAGTGAAACAATTTTCTGGTTGCGGGGTATTATCCACCGTATCGCCGGAGTAAGTGTAACGATCGTCTGCGTCTATCACCTAATCTATGTCACTGTAACCAAAGACGGCAGAAGCTGGGTCATCGATATGGTGCCCAAGCCAAAGGATGTTGTCGATGCCGTACAGAATATGATGTACATGGTAGGATTCAAAAAAGAACGCCCGCGAATGGATCGTTTTATTTACATTGAAAAACTGGAGTACTGGTCGGTGTACTTTGGCATGTTTATCGTCATAATTACGGGCTCAATGATGTGGTCCGAATACCTCTGGCCCAAGTTCTACATGGATGTCGCAGGCGCCTTTCACCTCGGAGAAGCCACTCTGGCTGCGCTGGCCATCATCATCGGACATATCTTTTCAGTGCACTACAATCCACATGTCTATCCCATGAACCGAGCCTTTCTCGATGGCATGATAGATGAAGACCTAATGAAAGAAGAACACCAGCTTTGGTACGAACGAGAAATGAAAAAAATAGAAGATTCACAAGCTGGAGTAGATCGCAATGGCTAATGGTGATATCAGGCTGATAGTAAAGCGATTAGCCGTTGATGTACTCATGACCGTGATCTTCCTGGCCCTGGCAGCCTTCGCTGTCTGGTTGATGTATATCTATTTTTTACGCGGCCCAATTGATATCGAAACACGTGGTTTTGTTTCACGCACGGTACATACTGATGATATACAGTCGGTTCAGACCGAAAAGTACAAGATAAGTCATTTTCATAACATGGATGACGTTGTGTTGGCCGGGATTCAATCCAAATCACTTTGCGTAAAATGCCACGGTGACTATCCGCACGAAGAAGAGAAAAAAACACGCGCCTTCTTTAATGCCCATTCCTGGTTTATGGCCTGTGAAGTCTGTCATATGAAACCAGAGAAAAATGAACAGGTAAACTACCGCTGGCTGGAACCAGATACCGGTAAGGAACTAACCAGCCTTAATGGCTATGCCGGAGTGTATGGTGGACTCATCATCCCTCTGAAGGTTGTCAGCGGGATAGAACAACGCCTGGACATTCTTTCTGATAAAGATCAAGCATTCACTGAAGAGTTTATAAGCCAAAGCAAAAACGTTAAAGCAGATCAGAATTTCATACCCGTCAAATCTTCACAGGAAAGGATCCACAAGTCCCTTTCTAAAAAAGCAGCCTTCTGTGATGACTGCCATACCCGAAATGGTTTGCTGAATTTCAATCAGTTGTTGTATTTACCGAAAAGGGCATCACACCTTGAGTCACTGCACATGGCATCAATGGTTACAAAATATGAAAAATTCCATATGCCAAAACTTTTTGATAAAAAAATAGTTCATCCTGATTAAAAAAATAAAAAAAGGAAACGCAATAGCGTCGCCCTCTAGTGGTTTATTCTGTATCTTTTTATCAGAGATGGTTAAGGGCACTTCTAAAAACCCACTGAAGCAGCGTTGGCTGCGCTAAAAACAAGCTCAAAATGCTCATTTACTCACTGCTGTCCAGTTATCAATCTAAAAAATCATATATCTACCGGGTACTTAACGGCTTGAGGAGATTGAAATGGGCATGAGATATGAAAATTGTTTATAAAATATACTTTACCGCAAAGGTCGCAAAGAGGCGCAAAGGAAAAACAAATTCGGTAATTCATAAAAAATAAGATTGAATACTTCGGATAACCTCTAGTTTCCCTCTAATATAAAACAACCTAACGTTGCGATCCTTTGTGCCCTTTGCGGTTTAAATTTTTAAAATGGATTAAATACTTAACGGGACAGCAGTGTCATTTACTACGTGTAAACTGCGTTTTTTGCTCATCACATCCCTATGATGAGCCCCTTCGGGGCCATGCTATTGCATGTCCAAAATCATTCCCGATGATTTTATCGCTTGTTTTTTCCTTACCACCATCAGTTTGATTGAATTTTTAGAAGTGCCCTTAATATTACTTACTTCTTGAATCAGCTCTTTCACCCATACGTGTACTGGCACTCATTACATGGTAAATTATATTTTGCTCCTGTACACCATGCAGCAAATGAGCACCAGGGCCACCTGAATAGATAGTCACATCTTCACCGGCATGTGTTTCTGAACCGAGAGGAACAAGTGCCTGCTGATGAAAACCTTCATCAGCGGTATCAACATCAGACAGGTCATCCAGGCGACCCGTGTTAATGGGCTCACGATAAGACGTGTCACCACCGGTTTCCAATTGATGTGAGCCGTTACCATTAACATAACCTACTGTGGTATAGGGCATACCATCAATAGCCCGTTGTACAACACCTGTGGAATTACCCGCACTATCATTTGATACAACCTTACCAAGAATATCATTACCCCGAGTTGGATAACCGGCAATGGTAAATGCACTACTATGATCGGCAGTAACGATAATCAATGTATTATTTGGATCGGTCTTTTCCATTGCCAGCTTAATGGCATTAGAAAACTCAATAGCATCTGTCAGGGCCCGAAAGGCATTACCGGCATGATGCGCATGATCAATACGGCCACTTTCTACATGCAAGAAAAAACCCTTTTTATTCTTCGACAAGAGATCAATCGCTTTACCCGTCATATCAGTCAAACTAGGCTCACCACCCATATCCGTCGGACGATCATGTTCATATTCCATGTGAGATGACTCAAACAAACCCAACAAATGATCCACTTTATTCACATCAAGGGCATTGAACTGTTGCTTGTTCCAGATGAATTCAGCATTACGATAGTGACTTTTCCACTCTGCAGTCAGGTCACGCCCATCCCTGCGTTTACCTTTCAGGCCTTCACCATCAACCATAGTATTAGGGATAAAATGCCGACGACCACCCCCCATGGCCACTTCCAGTCCATTTCCAAAAGAAAATTCAACTAACTGACGAGCAATATCTTTACAACCATTAGCCCTGGCCTCTTGTGGCAACCTATCATCACTTTCCCAATCACGATCAGGTGCATGGGCATACGTTGACGCAGGTGTCGCATGTGTAATTCTGGCGGTGCTAACAATGCCCGTCGACATACCCGCCATTTCAGCCTCCTCCAGGAAAGTACGCAACTCATTGCCTTTGGAGCTAGCACAATTACCACGGATCACATTCTGATTAACAGAGACAACACCTGCCTTGGTCTTCACACCCGTAATCATTGCCGTCATAGTACCTGCAGAATCGGGGGTTTGCTGGTTGGTGTTGTATGTCTTGGACATAGCAACATAAGGCAACTTTTCAAAACTTAATAAATTTTCTTCACCATTTTCACCGCGTAACTGACCTTCAAGAATGCGTGCAGCCGTTACCGTTGATACGCCCATACCATCTCCTACAAACAAAATCACATTTTTGGCGCGACCGGTATTGGGATGTAATTTCATTGCTTCCTTAACTGTTTCATTGCCTTTTTTATACCATGATGCAGGCGTCTCAACAGCACTAGCAAAAACATTGCCAACAAATGCAATTCCGATGGCTACAGCAATAGTCTTCAACGAAAATTGTAAACAACTGGATGTCATAAAACCTCCCTATTTCGATTGTTATTTAACGGCCATATAGAATGGCCTCATGGGTTCAGCACTGCATACAAATATAGTATCGAATAAAAATTGAAGATAGGTGACAGAAAAATCAACAAATTTTCTTTATTAAACAATAAAATACAATGTCATTTATCCGTAATAGTGAACTTAATGAGAATATATTCAGATCTAATTATATTTGGCTCATTGTTACTTCCCATAAAAACTCGATACAGTCACAAAACTACTACAAATATATTTACAATACCATATATTTATTACAACCATCTTGTCATTCAGTATATTATAATCTGCATGTGTAAAATTTTTGATACATTAATAAAAACTCCAAGGAGAATATCCATGAAACGGGTCGTCGCCATCTTATCTTTATTCGCTTTTTTGACCGTTAGCACACTTTCCATTGCCTCTGATGACAGTTCATTAGCCAAGAAAAAACAAACAAAACTAGGCTTATACATGACATCACCTGAAGCCCTAAATCATGTAACCAACAATATCAAGAAGACTCTATTCATCGATGTCCGTTCGCGTGCCGAGGTCAACTTTCTAGGTACACCAACCATTATAGATGCCAACATTCCTTATATGGAACTAAACGAATGGTATGCCTGGGATGAAAAGAAAAAAAGCTTCAAACTGGATGTCAATTCAGACTTCAGCAATGCCGTTGAACTCCGCCTGAAAAAGAAAGGTTTAAGTAAAAGTGACACCATTGTATTGATGTGCCGCTCCGGTAGTCGCAGTGCCAAGGCTGCTAACCTACTGGCCGACCTGGGTTATACACGGGTTATTAACGTGACCGATGGCTACGAAGGTGACAAGGCCAAAAATGGCAAATTCAAGGGTCAGCGTGTCGTCAATGGCTGGAAGAACAATGACCTGCCCTGGAGCTACAAGCTAGACAAGAAAAAAATGCTCGTGCAGAAATAAAATATAACGTTTATTTTGAAATAAAAGCCGCTATCTGTTTACTTACAGGTAGCGGCTTTTTAAATGGCTGAGCCACCTTTAATACTAATTCTCAACAACTAGCTTCAAAGTTAAAACCCACAAGGTATTAAAAAAAGGTCTCTTAATTTATTATCAGACACCTAAGTCCAGATGAAATAAAATACAATCCAGATTACCCATAACGGTTTCCCTGAGTTTTATTGGCACTTCATCCCGGCATAAAATTAATTTATTAATGGTACAAAAAAATAAGCAACCTCATGGTAACCCTGTTTCATAAAGCAATAATTGAAGAAAGACTTAAATCTATAATAAAGGCACTAACATAAGCGCCACAATATTCATAATTTTAATCAATGGATTGATGGCCGGACCCGCAGTGTCTTTGTAGGGATCACCTACAGTATCACCCGTTACCGCTGCCTTATGAGCATCAGAACCCTTGCCACCGTAGTTACCATCTTCAATGTATTTCTTGGCATTATCCCAGGCACCACCACCCGTAGTCATTGAGATGGCAACAAACAAACCGGTAACGATAGCCCCAATCAATACACCACCCAGCGCCTCTTTACCCAAAGTCAAACCAACAACAACCGGGACTAACACAGGCAATAGTGAAGGAACAATCATTTCCCTGATGGCGGACTTGGTCAACATATCCACTGCTTTGGAATAATCAGGCTTCTGGGTATAGTCCATAATACCAGGCATTTCTTTGAACTGACGACGCACTTCAATAACGATACTACCCGCCGCACGACCCACTGCTTCCATGGCCATAGCACCAAACAGATAAGGAATCAGACCGCCAATGAATAGACCAATGATGACCATGTGGTTGGACAAATCAAAATAAGTCACCTCACCACCAGCATGTTGTGACAAAGAGGTTGTATAGTCAGCAAACAGCACCAGCGTAGCCAGACCGGCTGAACCAATCGCATAACCTTTAGTGACAGCCTTGGTCGTATTACCGACAGCATCCAGAGCATCCGTAGTCTTGCGCACGTCTTCCGGCAAATTGGCCATTTCAGCAATACCACCGGCGTTATCGGTAATCGGACCGTAGGCATCCAGAGCTACAATAATGCCCGTCATGGACAGCATAGACGTCGCGGCAATGGCGATACCATACAGGCCAGCCAGATAGTGTGACGTCCATATTGAGAGGCACACGGCCAGCACAGGCAATGCAGTCGATTTCATGGACACTCCCAGGCCAGCAATCACATTGGTACCGTCACCTGTCGTCGAGGCTTTGGCAATATGCCGCACTGGAGCATATTCTGTCGCAGTGTAATATTCGGTAATCACCACCATCACAACGGTCAGCACCAAACCCACCAAAGCAGCTCCAAACAATTGCATGGTTGAATAAGTACCATTAGCACCCATCATGCTATCTGTAATGAAGTAAAAGGCCAGCGCAGAAATCAACGCAGAGACAATTGAACCACGATACAGGGCGTTCATGATCTTGCCGCCGTCCTTAATTGAAACAAAGAAAGTACCAATAATAGAGGAAATAATCGAGGCTCCACCCAGCGCCAGCGGATAGATAATGGCTGTCTCACCCATCTCCTCCATCAACAGGCTACCCAATAACATGGTCGCAACGATGGTTACCGCATAGGTTTCAAACAGGTCAGCAGCCATACCGGCACAGTCACCCACATTGTCACCCACATTGTCAGCAATAACAGCCGGGTTACGAATATCATCCTCTGGAATACCCGCTTCGACCTTACCCACGATGTCGGCACCCACATCGGCACCCTTGGTGAAAATACCGCCACCCAGTCGGGCAAAAATGGAGATCAGCGAACCACCGAAGGCCAGACCGATCAACGCATGCAGGGGATCTGATGAACCCATTTTTTGCAAAATAATGTAATAACCGGCCACACCTAAAAGACCAAGACCCACCACCAACATACCGGTAATGGCACCACCCTTGAAGGCAACTTGCAGACCGGCGTTAAGACCATCGCGAGCCGCTTCAGCAGTACGGGCATTGGAACGAACCGAGACATTCATACCAATAAAACCGGCCAGACCGGAGAACACGGCACCGATAGTAAAACCAATGGCCGTTTCAATAGGCAAGAAAATTGCAATAAGAATCGCCAGCACAACACCGACCAAACTGATCGCTATATACTGACGCTTCAGATAAGCAAATGCACCTTCCTGGATCGCCAGAGCAATCCGCTGCATTTCTTCATTACCCGGAGACCGTTTCATAAGGCTGAAGGTAGTCACAACGCCATAAACAATGGCAATTAACGACGCAATTAACGCAAACATCAAACCAGTGGACATAAAGACGCCCTCCTTCGAGGTTGGTTATTTTAGAGCACTTAAGATGCTACCCTGTTTTACAAGACAAAGCTCATTGCGATACTTAATACAAGCATACTTATATTTAATATAGAAATTTTGCAGACCGCATTTTAAAATTAGTTCATATTGAGCTTAGTCAACAATAAATTTCTAATATACGTATTCATATTAAAAATACACATTTATAAGAATATTCAAGATAAATGAACCGATTATTGTTGTTGACATAGGTGAAAGGGGTCATGTGCTTAACCGGGAATTATTATGCATAGGTCATCCGCAGGATATAACAACAAAAAGTAAGCAAACCGGTCGGGGAATAGTCCAGTCGATATCACTGCTGTCCCGTTAATAATCTAAAAAATCATGAATCTACCGAGTACTTAACGGCTTGATGAGGTTGAAATGAGCATGAAAATTGTTTATAAAACACATTTTACCGCAAAGGTCGCAAAGAGGCGCAAAGAAAAATAAATTCGGTAATGTATAAAAAATGAGCTTGAAGTCTTCGGATAACCTCTAATTTTCATCTAATATAAAACAAAATAACGTTGCGATCCTTTGCGGTTTAGATCTTTAAAATGGATTAAATACTTAACGGGACAGCAGTGAGTCGATATAGAGAATAGCTTGCAGCCTTGGCAGAATAATAATCAGCAAACCATTCTCTTATAGATCATTTGTTACCTGTCAGAAATTTAGCACGGGGTTGGCCGAAATTTTTCCGAGCATCTTGTGCCTGATCACATAATTGCTCAGCGGCATCCAGAATTCGTGGTGCATGACGCTGAATAATGGCAGGCGGAATAAAAAACAGATTATCATACTGTACCGCCTGGATAGTTTTCCACTTACGCCAGTCATCCAACCATTCAGGTTTAGCTTCACCCATACCACTGGCAATAATGATCTGCGGGTCTTTCTCAATCACAGATTCGATACTGATACGGGGGGCCAGTGAGTTCATATCAGCATACATATTGTCAACACCACAAATACGCATCACATCACTGATCAGGTGCTGGCCATTAATAGTGATCAGTGGTTTGTTCCAGACCTGATAAAAACCACGCAGTTTGGTTTGGCCAGAATACCTTTTTCTAATTTTTCGGTATCTGAGTCGAAAGTCTTGCGCCACTTTAATCGAGTCACGCATGTTGTCGATCATACGACCATAATTTTCAATGGCATCAGCAATGTCTTGAACCTTTCTGGGATCATCAACATATACCGCCAAACCCAATTTTTTTAACTGTTCAATTTGCAGACTATCATTTCCCACACCCCAGGCCACGACCAGATCCGGTTGCAACCCAACAACCGCCTCAATATCAATTTTTTTATAACTACCAATCTGTTTTATTTTTGTTGCCGCTGATGGGTAGTCACTGTAAGACACCACACCGACAATATATTCTCCGGCACCGGCAGCAAACAAGGATTCAGTAATATGTGGCGCCAGACTGACAATACGCCGGGCCGGTTTGTGCAAACTAATGGTATCGCCATTATCATCAGTAAAAACAAGTTCGGCCCTAGCCGTTAAGGCAAAGAAAAATAAAGCAAAATAAAAAATAAAACGATATTTAAGGCACCAGGATTTCATTCATTTTTTCTCATTGATTTAAATTGTTCATAACTTGAGACCTTTACATGAACTGAAGTTTATCTCAAGACAAGGCAAAAATTAGCGGGAAAACGCAGTTTACACGAAATAAATAGGCATTTTAAGCCTATTTTTACCTCCCTATTGAGAGAAAAAGTTCTCATGCAAAGATCTCAACCCGCTGCAAAGCCTGCTGTAAAACATGCCACTGCCCTTCCGTCCCAGGCAAACCAAAACGCAGACTTGCCGGGTATTCAAAATATCGAACCCAGATACCTTGTCTTGCCAGTGCATCACATATTACCCGCGCCTCAGAATGTTGCTGCCATTGAAAAAGGCTCGTGCCCCCATCCGGGCCTGAACTATAACAGCTTAGTAACTGCTTTAAACGTTCAGCCTGCACAATCAATTTTTGCCTTGTGCTCACCTGCCATGGCGCATCACTTAATGCCAAACGCGCCACCTCACGTGTCGGGCCACTCACGGCCCAGGGGCCAAGCACTTCTTTTAACCGCGCCCGCAAAACAGGTTCAGCCAGGACAAAACCACAACGCGCCCCGGCCAGACCAAAAAATTTACCTAGTGAACGTAACACAATCAAGCCAGGACGATCCGTATAAGCCGCCAAACTCCATTGAGGCGTGCTATCCATAAAGGCCTCATCCACAATCAACCATCCACCACGTTTACTCAACTGTTGATGCCAGTCCAGTAAATGTTCAACACGGTATGTCTGCCCAGTGGGATTATTGGGATGAATCAGCAACAACACATCCAGCTCCGGCAAGTATTGTTCAATGTTATCCACCGATAAAGATAATACCGTGTGACCCTGGCGTGACCAATTATACGCATGCTCGGCATAGGCCAGACTCAACATACCCACCGTTGTAGCGGGTCGCAACAAGGGCAGAGCCTGGATCGCCACCTGCGAACCCGCCACCGGCAAGACATGACTGGCCTGATAATAATCTCTGGCCGCCTCTTCCAGACCATCATTTTCCTGTGGCAGATGTAACCAACTTGCCGGTGAAACCATCGGCACAGGCCAGCCATCCGGGTTAATACCAGTAGACAGATCCAGCCACTGGTCGAGTGGAATACCGTACTGCTCAGCGGCCTGTCGTAAGTTTCCACCGTGTTCAAGCAAACGCCCAACTCCCTAAAAAAATAACCGCCAACCATAACCACTGACCACGCTGAAGAAAGACCACACAGCGTTCGATATCATCGACTTGTGGCTCCGGCCCCATGCCCAGCAAAGGACGTTGCTTGATCGAACCATGATAAGGCGCAGGGCCACCCAATGTCAGGTTGAGCGCCCCGGCACCGGTGGCCATTACCACACCTGGATTAATACCATAGCCACTACCCGCCTGCTTCACCCAACACTGCCAGGCCTGTTTTTTGCGCCCGACTATTATATAGGTCAACGCCGTCAGTCTAGCCGGGGCCCAATTAAAGAAATCATCGATCCGAGCTGCCGCCCAACCAAAATAAAGATAACGATCATTCCGATACCCCCACATGGCATCCAGGGTATTTGCCAGACGATAGAGAACCACCCCCGGCGCACCCAGCACAACAAACCAAAACAGGGTTCCGAACACGGCATCACAGCCATTTTCCAATACCGATTCAATCGTGGCACGCGTCACCGCCGTTTCATCCAGCTCAGCCGTATCGCGACTAACCATCATGCTGACGCGCTGACGCGCAACAGGCAAACGCCCCTGCTTAAGGGCTTGGGCCACATGACGGGCGTGCTGCCCCAGACTCTGCGCCCCCAGGCCCAAATAGAGCAAAACCACCGCCAGCACATAATCCAACCAGAGAAAATGGCTCAACCACCAAATGAACAATGTCAGAGGGACAATCAGTATGAGCCAGGCGAGCAGCCCGGCAAAACGTAGATAGGCGGTGGATCGTGGCTTGACACCATACAACACACCTTCCACCAGCACGGCCAAACGGCCAAAGCCCGCCAGGGGATGAAACCTTTTTGGTTCTCCCAACGAATAATCCAGAAAGACAGCAATAAGGACAATCAAGGCATGAATGAGCAACATGTCGATAGTTTAGCCGATTTAAGACAACAGTTCCGATACCACTCACCGCCATGACATGCCAAAATCCCGTCCCATGACAAAGACACTCATGATCCAGGGCACCACCTCCGATGCGGGCAAAAGCATCATGGTCACCGGCCTGTGCCGCATCCTCAAGCAAAGGGGCGAACGTGTCGTCCCCTTTAAACCCCAAAACATGGCCAACAACAGTGCCGTAACCGCCGATGGTGGCGAAATCGGCCGAGCTCAGGCCGTGCAGGCACAAGCCTGTGGCCTCGAACCCCATACCGACATGAACCCGGTGCTGCTCAAACCCACAACGGACAAGGGTGCCCAGGTGATCATTCACGGCAAAGCCCTCCGCACCATGGATGCCGTTCACTATCACGACTACAAAACCATCGCCATGCAGGCCGTACTCGAATCCCACCAACGTCTGGCAGCACAATATGACTGGGTGATCGTGGAAGGTGCAGGCAGCCCGGCGGAGATCAATCTTCGTCAAAATGACATTGCCAACATGGGCTTTGCTGAAAAGGTCGATTGCCCCGTCATACTCGTCGCCGACATTGATCGTGGCGGTGTATTCGCCCATCTGGTGGGCACACTGGAACTGTTATCCGAATCAGAACGCCAACGGGTCAAGGGTTTCATCATCAACCGTTTTCGTGGTGACATCAGCCTGTTGCAATCAGGCCTCGACTGGCTGGAAGAAAAAACCAACATCCCGGTCATCGGCGTCGTGCCCTACTTGCATGGCCTGCACATCGAAGCCGAAGACGTCATCAAGCTACATCCCATAAATGAAACAAAAGATCAAAAATTCAAAATCATAACACCCGTCCTGCCCCGCATAAGCAACCACACTGACTTTGATCCCCTGCGCCACCACCCCCAGGTTGATTTTGAATTTATCGGCCCCGGACAAAACATACCTCATGCTGATTTAATCATCCTGCCCGGTAGTAAAAGTGTCGCAGATGATCTCAACTGGTTAAAACAACAAGGCTGGCAAACCGCCATTAACAAACACCTGCGCTACGCTGGCAAACTGATTGGCGTCTGCGGTGGTTTTCAAATGCTCGGCAAGCACATCCATGATCCCCAGGGGCTGGAGAGCAAGATAAAAAGCATCGAAGGACTGGCCTTACTCGACATGCAAACCACGCTGCAAGAAAATAAACAACTCACTCGCATCAGCGGTAAGCTTGTCCTGGACAATGCCCCAGTTGAAGGTTACGAAATTCACATGGGCATCAGCACCGGTCTCGCCCTCAACAACCCCGCCGCCATACTGGGCGATCATCAAGATGGTGTCCTGTCAGAAGACGGACAAATACTTGGCACCTATCTACATGGTCTGTTTGAAAACCAGCACGCCTGCGATGCCCTGTTGAAATGGGCAGGGTTAGAAGATGTGCTTACACCTGATTACCATGCCATGCGAGAGCGCGAGATGGATCGACTGGCGAGTGTGATGACTGAAAGTTTGGACATTGAGGCATTGTTTAGTATTTAGCGTGATGACTATTTTATCTTAAGGGTACCTCTAAAAATTCAATCAAGCAGATGATAGCAAGACAAAAATAAATGACAAAATCATCCGAAATGATTTTTGGCATGCGGTAGCATGGCCCCGAAGAGGCTCACCATAGGGATGTGGCGCGCAAAAAACGCAGTTTTGTACATGAGTGTTCTTATTTTGCAAAGCCCGCACTGAATTCCCGTGCAGCACACGACTAGAAATTAACTAAGTAATTTTTGCATCAATGTTTTTTTTGTCCTATCCCACTTAACAGGCGCAATTTTTAGACCAGGAAAAAAATGATCTTTATTTACAACAAGTAATGTCACAATCCTCTCAGCCATAAATGCAGGCATTCTCTTATTATAGGCATCCAGTTTACTTATCTCATCGGCATACGTATCGTATAGTGCAAAGACGATCTCAAACAAAACATGACAAAAACGATCATAGACATCCTTGTGTGCAATAAACATATTGCATGAATGCAGGTAATCAAGCGCAAATGTTTTATCCAGCATCTCTTTGGACAAAGGTATTTTTTTATCTTCAGACAAGCTTTCAATTGCACTTATCCCAAAATCACCATGGCATTGGATATATTGCTCTTTTATAGTTTTACCTAGGCTTACAGGTTGCTGAACATATAATGTATTTTCGCAAAACTCAATATCACCCACACTATCGTCCCAAAACCGCCGATATTGACTCGTCCCCACAAAATCATATTTCGAATTTTTCCAGATCCAGTAAGTTGCAGTAAGATCTCCAAGTACCCAATTTAAATCAGAAATATTGTCGCCCACATCATCAAATACAAAGCCTTTTTTATCTAACTCAGCTCTGTATTCGCTAGAAATACTTACGGCATTGCACATAATGTCATGCTGATACCGCTGAGATTTTAACGGCTCATGATCTGGGAAACAAACACAATAAATCGCAAGTTTTTCATCCATGGACTTAGTTCGACTTTCTACTAATGCTAATAAACTTATCCACCACGAGCTCGATATAATTAATCATCTCATTTGTGATTGTTGGAGAACAACCCACAAAAAACACCCTATCCATGACCTCATTAGCCACCGGATATTGTTTATAATCATCTATTTCAATGTATGCGGGGTGCATAAGAATATTACCTGCAAAATAATTTCGGGTCTGAATTTTATTCTCTTCCAGATATTTAACCAGGCTTCTTTTATGTGCTTTATCTTTACACACCAATGGCACACCAAACCAGCTGGTTTCTGCCTGGGGTAACTCTTCAAGCAATCTAAGGCCACCAATTCTCTGAAAAATGGAATCCAGTCGTTCTTTATTGTTTCGACGCATCTCATGAACTTCATCAAACTTGGTAAGCTGTACTACACCAACCGCCCCCTGAAGATTAGTCGGCTTCAGGTTATAACCAATATTAGTGAATAAATATTTATGGTCTACCGTTTCATCGTAACCTTCAATCCATTTGTCAAACCTTTTTCCACAAACGCCGTTTGCGAGTAAATTTTGCTTGCCCACACAGTGGCAAGCTCGCCCCCACCAGGCAAAACTTCTTGCCAGATCAACGATCTCCTGAGTATTTGACGAAACCATGCCACCCTCAATCGTGGTGATATGGTGCGCAGGGTAAAATGAGCAGGAAG
Source organism: Gammaproteobacteria bacterium (assembly GCA_022712915.1). Classification (GTDB taxonomy): domain Bacteria; phylum Pseudomonadota; class Gammaproteobacteria; order UBA6429; family Thiohalophilaceae; genus JAHEDB01. The sequence goes on from JAFLJQ010000007.1 coordinate 36,553, forward strand.
ATGCAACCGCATAGTCCGTCAGATACTTGCCCTCCCATTTACTACCCAGGCTGTCACAATTATCCGCTATCACTTCAATTTTTTTACTTTTGCATATATCAAGCAGCCTTTGATAATCATAGGCATTACCCAGCACAGGCGATGAAAAAACAGCGCGTGTTTTGGGGCCTATTTTTTTCTCAAGCTCATCCAGATTCCAGTTAAGGTCATCCCAATTAATATCAACAAAAACCGGTTTTAAATTATTTTGTAAAATAGGATTAATCGTTGTAGGAAAACCAACACATGAGACAATAATTTCATCTCCATCCTGCCAGCCAAAATATTTCTTTAAAGCCGCAATTAAAACCAGGTTAGCCGAGCTACCCGAGTTAACCATTACCGAATGTTCAAAATTGAATTTTTTAGAAAACTTTTTTTCAAACCTGTTTACATCTTCACCTGCGGAAAGCCATTTACCTTTCAGGACACTATAAAATATTGCTTCAATTTCCTGATCGTCCCAATAAGGGCCAGAATAATAGATTGCATCGCGGTCTTGATTAAACATTTTTTTATTTGCAATAAAGGGAAACAAATTATCATCTTCTTCTCTTGCCTTCTCAATGAACTCGGAAATCAACTTATTTAATGACATAACAATCTTACCCCTTCTTCCAAAGATATTTTTTCGTCAAAACCTAGACTCTTTAATTTTTCAGCATTCAAAGAAAAATTTTTCGCTTGCACCAACTTGTAAAAGTCAGGCGCATCAATTGATGTTATATCACTACTACTTCCAAGATACTGTTTTGCTAGCATGATAATGTCATAAAATTTTCTTGGTTTACCACTCGCTATATTATAAATACTATTTAACTCACCATGTTCCATAACAAATTTTATGGCATGACAAATATCTTCTACATGCAAATAATCACGCAAGACATCACCACCATCATAAAGGCTGATCTCTTTATTCTCTTTCAACATGCCAACCAAATGCCCAAGCGCATTTTTTTTTCCAGAACCTTCTCGATCCTCCGTCCCGTAAACATTTGCCAGACGCAGTATCCTGTATTTAACGTTAAATGTTTTACAAAATGAAATCAGGAGCATTTCAGCCGCCCTTTTTGTTATTGAGTAAAATCCGGTTGGTTCGCAGCAATCCGTTTCTTTTGCATCGATAATGTCATTTCCATAAACAAATCCGGTGCTGATATAATTAAATACAATGTCTTTATCTTTACAGTTTTGCAGCACTTCCAATAGTACTGACAAGTTAACATCGACATCAACGTTGAGACTTTCCAGGACATTGTAGTTACTTGTTGTGCTGATGAGATACAGGATATCCCTTGATTCCGAGCTCCTTGCTTGCCTGTTTATACTTATAATTTCATCTGGATATTGATCGCAAAAGACCCCACCGATAAAACCTGTTGAACCAAAGACTGATATCTTCATGCATTATTCCATATTCATTGTTGTAAAATATGCCGTTCTGACAATACAAATACAGTAACACCTTCCAGAATTATGAATGAAAAGTATACACTATTTCCGCCGTCATTTGACCACGCGTCATCGGGATAGAACGACGTCAACTTAATGGCTCAGTCAGGAGAAACAAACCGCATAAGCGGCTCAATATCTCCTCCATCTGCTGCGCGAAGGGCCTGAAGATATTGTTTTCTACGCCCATTCATCGCTTGAAGGTTATAGCCACCCGCCCAATTAACAGGCTCTTGCTTTAATATTTTCATTAAGATTGCATCAGCCATAATCCGTGCATGACGTCCATTGCCATTGGCAAAGAGGTGGATATAAACTAACCGATGATGAAAACGGACGGCGGCTCCCAATGGTTCGTATGTGCCATTGCCAACCCAGAAACGGGTATCATCTAAGAGCAGACGCAGTTGCACACCAATCTGCATTGGGTCAATACCAATGTTTTTTTCTGTGTTCCTGAATGTTCCAGCCCAAACCCAAACATCGCCAAACAAGCGTTTGTGCAACTCCCGCACAAATCCTTCATTTAAGATGTCGGTACTTTTATAACGCCGGAGCCAAACCAGACCCTCCTGAATATTTGCTTGCTCCAGATGATCAAGCTGGCCCCGTGTTGTGACATGCTTGAACTTAAGCCCTTCCAACTCATCCGGATCAAGCCGTGTTGCGCCTACCGGATACCCAATGTTCATTATTCATCATCCCAAAAATCCGCTGGCAGCTTATTAAGCATCTCCTTTTGCAAACGCTCAAGTTCAAACAGCATTTGCTGGTTTGATAAAGTTTGCCCTTCAAGTGCCATATGCCCATTCGTGCGTTCAACAATCGCTCTCGCTTTCTTTCTGGCACGGGCCTTAATAATATCGTCAACGGTCTTTTCAGGCACAATCGTATAGACAAAGCGGCAGCCCATCGCCTCAGCCATTTGCTGCATGGTTTTTACCGTGATGCTGCCCGACAGTTCTTTTTTTTCGGTTTTCGAGACTTGCGCACGAGAAACACCAAGGCGTCTCGCAAGCTGCGCGCCTGACATTTGCAGCGCCTTGCGGGCCGTGCATAACCAGCCCTCAGGTGGCATGCTGATCTCCTGCGCCTGATGAGCCGCACGGTCAATAATGTCCCGATACTGAACGAATACAATGTCTTTAATGCTCACTGTTAACCTATTGGTTGACGCAAAACTATAAAAAGTATACTAACAAGTTAACTTATTAACAGATAATGTCAACTTATTAGTTAACTTTTCTGAAAGACCTCTGGCATGCCTTAAAAGACCCATACTGACACAAACACGCAAAAACTAATCTACTCAAGATACTCCACCAAAGAGGGAAAACTAACTTATTGTAAACAATGAAATATTTTGTTTTCTTAAAGAGGACACCCGGAGAAAAACACGAATACCGGGATGTTAAATCTGCATAAAGAATCGTTAAGGAATGACTTTATTTTACCGCTCTAACCTAATCGTTATTGCAAATGCGAATGATTTGCATTACCGTATAGAGATGTTATCTGAAGAACTAAAACGGACACCCTCCATGGCGAATAAGCCCCAGATTCTGCATCAATATGCCCCAGCCTCATCCAGCAATACACCATTAAAAACGATCCCCGTGCATATCAACAACCATCCCCACCCTGGCCGCAAACCCGGACTAGCCAGCCAAATCGAGGCCTTTTTTGTCCGCCATAGAAACCGGCTGATATGGGTACACACAGTCATGTTCCTGTTCTTCCTGACAGTGATTGTGCTGCCACTTTTCCTGGGGGAAGCACCCGAGGATGCTACCCCACTCAGCCATTTTACCCCCTTCGCCAACTATGCCATGTGGGGTCTCTGGTTTCCCCTTGTGCTGCTGTCGGTAATATTCACCGGCCGCAGCTGGTGCGGTCTGCTCTGCCCCATGGGAGCCGCCTCCGAATGGGCCAATAAGATCGGCTTGCAACGTGCCATTCCTGGCTGGATGCGATGGGAAGGCACCCCCATCGTAAGCTTTCTAGTCATCACTATCCTGGGACAGACAGTAGGAGTACGTGACCACCCCGAGGCCGTTGCAGAAGTCTTTGGTGGCACCATGCTGCTGGCCATTATTATTGGCTATATATATGGCCGCAATAATCGAGCCTGGTGTCGCCACATGTGTCCTATCGGCCTATTGCTCGGCATCTTTTCTCGCATTGGCGCGGTGCAGTTCGCCGCCCGCCGACCCCGTCCAGGCGGTGACCGATATACAGAAAAGACCGTCTGCCCCAACATGATCGACATCGCCCGCAAGGAAGAATCCCGGCACTGCATAGAATGCTTTCGCTGCGTCCATCCCGAGTCAAAGGGCGGGCTGCAACTGCGTCTGCGCCACCCCGGCGAAGAGGTCGAAAATATTCGCCAGCATAACCCCAATCCCTACGAGGTCGGATTTCTGTTCCTTGGCATCGGTGTTGCCCTGGGAGGATTCCTATGGCTGGTGCTGCCGCAATACGGCCAGCTACGGCAGATCATCGGAGAATGGTTTATCGACAACGGGCACTACTGGATCGGCGAATCTGGCCCCTGGTGGCTGATGAGCGTACATCCAGAACGGCGCGAGGTTTTTAACTGGCTCGATTTCGGCACCATCGTCGGCTTTATGCTGGCCATCATGCTGCTTTTAGCCGTCCTGCTCGGACTCACCACCTGGTTATCGGCCTGGCTCTCCGGCCAACTAAAAGGGGACAAAACCCTCAGCGAACGCTTCACCGAACTGGGTTACCAGTACGCACCGGTGGCCATGATGTCTCTAGTAATCGGCCTGGGCTCCGCCCTGTTCCAACCCCTGGAAAACTTGGGACAAACACTTCCCAGTCTGGCAAAGGGCGCACTTTTTACCGTGGGCCTGTTTTGGAGCCTATGGCTGGGTGATCGCATATTGATGCGTCAGGGCGTAGCGGCGGGTTATCGGTGGATTCCTATGCTGCCGGGCGGTCTGGGTAGCCTGGCCGTCGGTGCCGCCTGGTGGCCGGGGATCTTTGGAATATAAATTTAAAACGTCACCTTTACGACTACAGATGCATCACACAACTTTTCAATCAGGAGATACTTAATGTACAAAAAAATAAAACCAATCACTTTAACGACCAGTCTGGCACTGCTCATCGGAGCCGGAAACCTGTCCGCCGCAGATTTTCCCATAGGCAAACCTGTGGTCAAAAATGGATTAGAAATCGCCGCCGTTTACATCCAACCCACCAAGATGGAACCCATGCTACCCGGCATGATGAAGCCCAGCGATATCCATCTGGAAGCTGACATCAGCGTAGCGAAAGGCAACAAGAATGGTTTTAGTGAAGGCAGTTGGATGCCTTACCTACAGATTAGTTACCATATTCAGAAAGTCGGTTCCGATTGGTCCACCCTCGGCGTTCTCATGCCCATGATTGCCTCCGATGGCCCCCACTACGCCGAAAACATCAAACTCAACGGCCCCGGAAAATACAAACTAACCTACCACATTGCACCACCGCCCGTTAATGGCTTCTACCGCCACACAGACAAAGAAACCGGCGTCGGCAAATGGTGGACACCCTTTGATCTAAACTGGGACTTCACCTACTTAGGCGCAGGTAAAAAGGGCGGCTACTAACCTTAAATAATGATCAAACTGTTCAGAGTCTTAAACGATAATTTGAACTACAAAAAACGGCTTCCAAGTCCTAAATCAGCTTGTTATTTTACCTGAATATATTTTATTACCATGAGTCACGAAGGTCTGACCGTGCATGTTCTTTGCAATAACTTGCGTGGTCAGACCCAACTCGTCAACCTGTAGCAAATCCATGAATTGATGGCACTCAGTAATTTTCCCCAATGCCCTTCATCGTATCCAAAATAATCACAACACGCGCCTGACTCGACTCATCTGTTGGCATGTGATACGGCATCAACAAACTGACTATCGTTTAATAACCCCTGAAAACGTTTTGATAGTTCATGAACAAGCATGGGTTCTGATCGTTTGATCTCCTCGACAATCTCACGCCGACCATCCAACACAGCAATGACATCTTCTATATCATGGCTCGTTAGGTAATCACCTTTGCCTCGACCATCGAAAGCATCTAATTTGCTTATCAAGAAATAAGGCGCGGATACCAAACGAATTTGCCTTTTATTCGGCAGCGGCATTACCACTGAATGGGCCATGGCAGGCGCAAACCACTTGTTGCCAAACCCCAATATCTACGAGTCTGTTGGGATGACATCGAGAATGACATTTTTCGCAACCCATCGACATATAGACGCATCTTCACGGGTATCCTCCCTGAAACCCCGTGCACGTAATTTTTCAGATAATCGATAATAATCAGTATGGGAAACAACCTGTACGATCACATCAACATCTCGTGTAACACGGATCGGTGGTGCAGCAGGATCCGTTATCAACAAGCCTGTTGCACATCCACCCAAAAACACCATTTCATCCGCTAACTCTCCAAGTTGTTCAACGGCTAACATCAATATGTCCAGATTAGGGTTTTGTTCTCTAGCCATAGCTTTGCAAACGCTTTTTTATTTCCTTTTTGGCCATCTCGCGTTCCCTGACACGCCCCCCTCGAATGGCATCCACGAGCGCTAATAATTGGTAGAGTTTTGGATCATTTTTCGCGGCAACCGGAGCAGATTTATATAAAGGTGAAAAACGTTCGCCGCGTACTTCACCTTCAGGATCCGGCCATACCGGTGGAGGATCGTTATCTTCAACAAACCAGGCATCCAGTGGTGCAACGGCATGAGCCGTTGGCATACCCCGGTTTAATTCACCCCGCTCGGGGATAAAAACATACTGAATGCCATGTAATAAGAAATCCTCCAGATTTCGGATATTGGGCCTAATGTTGTTACCATCCTTAATGGCCAATCTGGCAGCAAGTGCACGTTTGGAAGCCGCATGCACTTCTGAAGAACTCATACCCAGGTCAACCGATAACTCATTAAAAGACCAGGGTTGTTTACCCATGGCAACCAGTTTTAGCAAAAATAATACATCCTGAGGTTTAAGATTCATGCCAGCATCCTCTGTTCGCGATTCGCGAATAAAGAATAACAACTCATCAATTAAAGTCAAGCAAGTCTATAAATAGGGGCGATAGTAGTCCAGATGAAACAAAGTGGAATCCGAAGTTTATCACATACGCTAACTTAAACCTAAAATGTAGAGGTAAATTAGCGTTTTTTGCGTAACCCACCAAACCTTGCAGAGCAACTCAAACTGTTTTTTATAATGAATACCTGTAGATATATTGGATAGGTCACGGCGAAAAAAACGCGCCTAACTCACCCTCATACGTAGGATCTTTAAACTCATTGAAAAATAAGGGAACTTATTGAACCCCATCGGATCAGATCACACAATTTGACAAAAAACCGAGTGATCAGGGGTATCCGATGGAGAAAAAACAAGCTACCAAATTAGCGAGGCAATTGAAACACGTATTTTCAGAACAAGCGCTCAATGCATTAGGCAAACACGTTGGTTTTTGTAAGCGCGAACGTGAGATCACCCCTTACCGGCTGGGTCTTGGGCTAGTCGAGGTGAT
>JAFLJQ010000223.1 GCA_022712915.1 Gammaproteobacteria bacterium
TCGCCTCCAAACCGAGATAATTCAACTTCGCAACTAGCCATACCGTTAACATCTGTGACAGCCTTAATATGCAGGACATGCTTGCGATCTTTTTTATCTTTTTGTTTGTAGTCGGCTGAAATATCTTTCCATTTCCAGGTGCCTGGCAAATCCTGACCCCAATTTGCTGCTTTTCTGTTATTTTTATCTTCTGCCAACATAAAATAAACCGGTATGTCTTTTATCTTTTCACTCAGCGTAAGCTTGATCTTGATCTTTCTGCCATCAGGGTCATCTTGTAAGTTAATATAATATTTTTCTTCTGCTTCTTTCCATGCGTCTGGTTTTCCAGCAGGTGCGGTGTAATCCAATTTTATTTCTTTTATTTCAACCACCGTCAACCTGGCCCAGTCTGCTTTTTGTTTTGCTGTTTTTGCAATACCTCCAGCCGGTCTGTCTAGCCCAAGACTTAAATGAAGATCAGCGACCTTTTTAGTTATACCCTTGCCTTCTACCCATAATGCTATTTCTTTAGTACATAGATCTTTCTGCTTAGCCTTGTATGGCAAAGTAATTTCTGCACCATCAAATTCAGCATCATAAATTGCAAATTTACCACTGCCGTGCCCCTTCAACTCATCAATTATTATGTCATAATCATCGCAACCATCTGGCCACTTTGACTTATCCTGCTTGGGTAAAAGTATCTTTGCCCGTCCAAAATGATTTGATTTCTGGATGTGGAGTAAACGTCCCTTTTTAACCTTATCTTCATCGGAAAGTTCAATCTGATCGGGCAATGTCAACGCCCTTAGATCATCGTAATATTTGCTCATTGGCTCGGTGTCAGGATCAACACTCAAGCTTTCCAGTTGCGATACATCTTGTTGGTGTAGTTTTAATTCAAGCTCAACGCATGCCAGTTCTTCCTCCACCGGTTTCAGAACATTGAAACGACCATCAGCCGACTTTTCAGGTGTAAGCTTGAGTTTGAATTTCCCCTTGCCTTTAGATTTCATATATAACTTCAGGGGCTTTCCACCCTGAAGCTTGTCTATGTCGATGGGTTTATCAAGACTAAAAGCCTTCGTAAGTTCCTTATTTTCAAAAAATTCAACATTTTGCGGGCTACAGCTCAATGCGGCACCCGTATCATAAGGAATTCCGGTTGTTTTTAGTGATAGCTCGACATAGACAGGGTCAGGTGTAATGGGCTGTTCCCCGGCATCCTGGTGTTTGGATAACCCTCTGTCAAAAAGAACCACTTTGTATTCCGGTTTGATTTCAGTAGACACATCATAAGTTGGTTCATCCGTTTCGTGTGATCCGAGATCGACTTTACGATTACCCACACTACTTGCGGCAATAACTTCTTCCACTAACGTCGGCGGCGTGGCCGAAACCATGGTTTCTTCTATCACGACGGTTTTGCCACTGGCCAGGGAGTCGGCGATGGCCTCGGTGAGTTCGGCAGATGGGGCGTTGGCGGCAAGGTCTAACTCCAACTCGCTGGCCATGCCTTTGAGTTGTTCCTCCTCCGGGTTGAGTTTTTGCAGGTAGGCTCTGGCGTCATCTATACCATTGAAGTGTTTGACCTCGGCGTTGTGGAGTAATTGCTCAACAGCGGGGATGAAGCGGACTATCTTGTCTTTCGTTTTGATGATGCGTTTTGGGGGGGCATCGGAGAAGTGATCGGGCGGATTAATGGCGAAAGCCACGAGGTCGCCCGTGATAAGACACTGGCTGGCGACCTTTTTCGCCACTTCGTCAGTCATCGCGCAGCTGTCGACGCAAGCGAGTAACCCCATGCGGTCTTGCCAATAGCCTGAGAACGTTCGTAGACTTTCCACGAATAGCAGTACCGCCTCAGGACTGTAACCCCGAAAATCTTTTGGTTTTAGCTCAACGCCTATTCGGCGGTAGGCGTAGTCTCGAATGAGATAGTGTTGTTTAAAATCATCTCGGACTAACATTTTGTCATACACTAGGCACACCCTTCGCTCGTAATTTAGAGCTATCCTTTAATTTTTTGAAAATATACCCTATTTACGAAGTGATTGCACCGATATAATCACCGTTTTGAGATTAGGCTATTGTGGTTCAGATAGGAGCCACACCGAACGTTGTACACCGCAAAAACAAATCACTGATACAGTATGACTCGATTTAATGTGCGATATTCTGATGAAAAAGCGGATATTAAACCCAGCGTGTGATGCTGTGAACCCAGTCCATTATTTTTTTATCACCCGCCAACAGGCAGACCTGCGTGAGGTACACTCAGTTTTTATTTTAGTATGCACATAGCCAGCACCCGTCGCCACTCACAACACTATTTGGTACCGCCTGCCACTCATGGCCCAGTTAACAACGCCAGGTGCGTTTTGTATATGCATTCGTATACATTGTCGATAAACACCAACTGCCGTTCTTTTTTGCCGCCTGTTGCATGTTTTTGAGCGTGTGTTTTCTGGGCTTGCATACCGAGCAGCTACTGTTTTTAAGACACGAACAGGCCGCATCGTGAAATCATGGGGACAGATAAGAATGGCACTTACTTAAGATATTAATCCATTACCAATTAATATGTTGCGTTTGATACTATAAAGAGCCGAATGGGTTTTAAAAAAACAAAAACTACTATTTTTACAGTGTTACTAACCCGAATCAAAATTTATCTGACTCAATTTACACATCAATTACAATGGTAGCTAATTGAGTTATAAGAAAATAACTCTTAAGTAAGTGCCATTCAGGTCAGATAAAAGGATGTGTGCTTATGACTCCTCTATCGTGCTTGAACACGTACTGAACTCGGGGCTCTAGGTGTTCTTAGCACAGAAACAAGAGATGTATCAGACACGATGAAATCATCTAGCAACCATTCTGTATCGACACTATAGGCTGCGTTAGCCCAACCCATGATGTAACCCGCTCGCCAACCATTTGTGGAAACAGGTGAGTGGATTTGTGCATTTGTAATTTCATGAAGTTTTGTGAAACTGCTCTCATTTTGCCAGCGTCTCCACATTTGTATTACGCCATCGTGTAATGAACTATTACTAGCCGCCTTTACATGAAACACAAGCTGCATCCAGCGCCCTTGGTCATCAGGGTATGTAATGAATGGGGTACTTTGAAGTTCACCGCTATGACGCTGGCCATTACTATCATTCATAGTGCCAGTATTATTTAAATGGTAGACTACGGTATTGCTACCATTACTTCCGTTGTTTCTATATTGCCAAACCACTGTAGGTCCTAAGCCCTTAAATTCATAGCTGTCCATGTAGATAGCAAATAGTTTATTGTTATTGTTACCGGTTCCGTGACGAAAGTTCACTGGTACACGTAACCAATATCTAAACCACAAATCTCTATGTGGTGTCACTAAATTAAAGCGCTGCTCTGACATGCTTTCACCAGCAGGGTAGTGAAATCTCATGCTGTGAATTCCACTTTTTGCAGTCCAGTCTCGAGCACTTCCAATGATATTGTAAATAGCTTTACCATTATTGACGACAACGGCTCCAACTTCAGGATCCTGTTTAACAATAGAAGTCCTGTTTGGAAAAGACCATTTAAAGCCCTCAATATTTGTTGAAGAAAAATCTGCTGACTCAAATGAGTCTGAAAAGATCTCAGCAGAGTTTGTGGTGTACATTGCCATGCTTAGTATAACGATACAGATTGACATAAGGGCACTTCTATAAGTGCACTTTTCACCCACAGGGGCACAAGTCCGCGCTAGCGGTGTCAGCGCCGTGCTCGAACATCTGGACGGCACCTTGTCCTCATGTATGTCATGTACACTGCAATTCTGCGTGCGGTGCTTCTTTGCTCTCACGAAAAAATCACTATTTATAGAAGTGCCCATAAGTGTGTTTTTAATTAACATGCTATTTTTGCGGGCATTGATCGTAACTATATTATATGGACGGTAAGATATTTCATTAAATTAACATCTGTAATCTGTAAGATTTATCTCAAACATGCGTCTATCTAATCCTAGACAAGGGCGTAATCTTATTGCGCCGAATGAGTGCAAAACGATACAGCATATACATGCTGTATGTTAAATATAGAATATACCACATCAATAAATTCATGTTGTACATGAGAGATATTCTGATGCCCATTTATAAACCACGAAGAGCAATAAGATTGCGCCCTTAGATGGAGACTTACCATTAAAAACACCCCTTTTTTAATGCTGAGTTGTGATGTTTTGTATTTATAGCATAGAAAACATCAAAATACGTTCGTACCATCTTGATGGTGCCCTTTTTTTTAGTTATTTATGCCCTCAGGATGTTTTCTTTATAGTACGAAAAAGAAAGTGACTTGTTGTTGGACAACCTCCAACATAAAATTTCAGCGTCGCAATAGCGATTCAACATATAAAATAAATACTGGCACCACGAAATGATTAAAAAAAAGAGCAATGATTCATCCCGATGATCGCCACGTTACAAAAAATTCTCCTCATAATGATCATTACAATAAAACCAAAGCCAACAACACCACCACCTCTACAACCTCAACCATCGCCCCCGCCGTATCTCCCGTCGTTCCCCCTATCCGACTCACCATAAAATACCGCAACAACAAAAAAACCACCACGACGGCCAGCAATAACCACAAAACCTTAAGTTGTAAAAAATAGCCACAAGCCACAATAACTAACAGCAATATTAACCCGGCAAAAAACTTAGGCAAGTGCTCAGCATGTAATGAACCGATACCCTGTTTTCTAACGTAAGGTGTTGTCATGAATAAAACGAGAATGGCACTACGGGCTATAACGGGGGAGATGAGCAAACTTATCCATGACTGGCTGCTCATAGTGGTAAGTACGGCAAATTTTATCAACAGGGTAATCACTATGATGGATACCCCTGCTGGGCCACAGTAGGGATCTTTCATTATGGCCAAGGTCTTGTCTCTATCGCCATAGCCTCCGATCCAGGCATCGGCACTGTCAGATAGACCATCAAGATGCAATGCACCGGTGAGCATGACCCAACTGAAGAGCAACACGGCACCAATGATGATGGGTTGAACGTGTGCTGCGAAGGAACTGATACCCATCAAGATTAAAACCAAAATAACACCAATGAGCAGACCGACTATGGGATACATCAAAACAGATTTACCAAGTTGCTCAGGTGAGTAATCGGTTTTTTTTAGGATGTTTTTTGGTAAAGGTAGCCGGGTCAGGAACTGGAGAGCAATCAACAGGGGGCGTAACATCTATAATTGCCCATTGTGAAATTTCACGATGGGCAAAACATTGTCAGCATAATGATCTATTCGAATACGACTGATCGCTGCAAATTTCACAGACAGGCGAAACATGTGTACCCTTGGCATTCCCAAAGCATGAGACAGGATCACGCGCATCATGCCGCCATGACCTACAAGCAGCATATGTTTGCCTGTATGTTGTTTTAAGACTTCATCCCATGCGGCCAGGACTCGTTGTTCAAACTGCCGTATAGTCTCGGCCCCTTCGGGCATGTTGTTCACGGGATCTGACCAGAAGTGCTGCAAGCATTCTTTATCTTGTTCTAGAAGCTCTTCGGCTGTTTTGCCTTCCCAGGGGCCAAAAAAAATCTCCTTGAAGCGGTCATCAGTTTGTATTGGCAGCTTATGTCGGGCCGCCACTTCATGGGCAAACTCGGCGCAACGCAATAGCGGCGATGAGATAATCACATCCCACGGTTTATGATCACTAACGGCACTGCGCATTTGTGCCCAACCGTCTTCACTCAAGGGGTCATCGGTGTGGCCGCGATAGCGTGTGCCGCCCACGGGTTCACCATGGCGAATTAGATCAATAATGGTGGACGGTGTCTGCATATTATGTAGAAAGTCCGGCTTCAGCAAAGGTGGCCATTCGGGTATGCGTCGCCACTGCCATGCGTAACAAAGGCACGGCCGTTGCTGCGCCACTGCCTTCACCCAATCGCATGCCCAGATCCAGCAAGGGTTCTATACCGATGGCCTCAACCATTTTTTTATGACCTGGCTCGGCCGAACGGTGTGCCATGAACATCCATTGTTTGGCATCGGCTTGAATGTTGACCGCAAGTAAGGCCGCACTGCTGGCAATAAAACCATCGACGACAAACGGTATGCCCTTTTGGGCACAGGTCATGTAGGCACCGCATAATGCTGCGATTTCAAAACCACCGACATGACGCAAAATTTCCAATGGTGAGTTCAAACTGTTGGCATGTCTATCCAATGCCGATTGAATAATTTCGGCCTTGTGTTTCACCCCTGCCGCATCCAGTCCGGTGCCGGGGCCTGCCAGGCTCACGGCAGATTGTTTTAATACCGCACAGACGATGGCGGTTGCTGCCGAGGTATTGGCAATGCCCATGTCACCACCGATAAACAATTGCATGCCTTGTTTGATGCCACGCATGACGGCATCCTGCCCGGCCTGTAGTGCCTGGGCAAGTTGCGTCTCATCCATGGCCGCCTGTTTTGCCATGTTGGCCGTCCCGGCGGCAATGCGATTATCAACCACTCCGTCCATATTGGCAGGCGGAATGGCCGTACCAACATCCACCACTTCAAATGTGGCCTCGAGTTCTTGTGCCATAACAGAAATGGCCGCCCCACCCCGGGCAAAGTTTTTGATCATCTCGGTCGTCACAGCCTGCGGAAAGCTTGAGACACCTTCTTCGGCCACGCCATGATCGGCTGCAAACACAACAACATGAACCTTATCCAGTTTCATGTCCTGGGTTTGTTGCATGGCCGCAAGGCGCACTGCAATCTCTTCCAATCGACCCAGAGAGCCGGCTGGTTTGGTCAATTGTAATTGCCGATCACGCGCTTGCTGTAAAATATTTTCATCCAGCTTAATCACTGGCTGGTTTAACCAATCAAGATTCATACAACTTCTTCCTTCAGCTATTTTAAAGGAGCCTCTGATTAAGTCATCAAGTGGATGATGACAATGACAAAATCATCTGAAACGATTTTGGACATGCTCAGCATGGCCCCGTAAGGGGGTCACCACATAGACGTGGCGAACAAAAGGCATAATTCACATGCAGTAAAGTAGACATTTTGAGTTACTTTCCAACACAGTCAACGCCGCTTTAAGGCTTAATCAGAGGCTCCTTAATTTTTTGTGGCAGGCCTGCCACCATAAATGTCACCCGCTCACACTTCTGTGCAAGTCGCTGGTGCAGCAACCCGGCCTCATCGCAATATCGCCGGGTCAGTTCCCCCATGGGAATAATTCCCAAACCGGTTTCATTGCTGACAAAAATAATTTTACCGGGCAAAGAGGGTAATACGTCAAATAATTTATTTCGTTCGGTTTGAAAGCGATTCTCATCTTGCAGGCCAAGTAGGTTACTCAGCCACAAGGTCAGGCAATCCACCAATATGCAGTGCTTGACCGATGCGTTTTGCTTTAAGGTATCGGCCAGAGTGATGGGTTCTTCTATCAAGAACCAGTGTGAGGGGCGTTCGACTCGGTGGCGCTCAATTCTGGCCTGCATTTCGGCATCACCAATGGTGGCTGTGGCGAAATAAATAACCTGCAAACCACTCTCAATGGCCTGCTGCTGGGCATAACCGCTTTTACCTGAGCGAGCACCACCTAAAACAAATTCTTTCATAAAGACAGAGGCAGTGGTTAGATCAGCCAGCCGGCCAGAGTCATCAGGGCGAGCAAGGTAATAAAGACAATAATCGTTCTTTTAACGAGTGACAAGGCATGGGCAACAGCATGAAAAAAAATCTTCTCATCAGGATGTTTGATTTCTGAATGCATATCCTGTCTCAATGCCCCAATGCCACTGGCAACCAAAAGTTCATGGCTATCACGCGTCCAGAAATCATTCAGGGAGCGCCAGTAACTAATAGTGTCCATAAAACTGCCTGCCAGGGCATAACCAATGATGCTTAACCGGGTGGGCAGCCAGTTCATCACCCAGAATAAATCATGCACCGAATGACTAAATTTATCCGATATCAACACAGTTTCATCTTTTAATAGTGTGCTGGTACGAAACATCACCGCCCCAACAGGCCCCAATATGGCAAACCAGAACATCACGGCCACAAGGCGATCATTGGCCTGTATCAAAATGGCTTCCTGGACGGATTCGGCCAGTTGCTGCGGTTGTTCATCCACCGGGCGACCCAGAATTTCAAGGGCATATTGCTTGGCAAGCTCATGATCTCCAGCTTCCGCTGCATCCAGGTAACCCTGAATATCCCGTGACAAGGAACGTGGCCCCAGGCAAAAAAGTAATACTGCAATGCCAAAGACAAAACTAAACAGTGACCACACGCCTCCCAGCATGGCATCTGTCAACCAGACGCCACATACCAAAGGCACCAGCACCAAAATGACACCTGCCGGGCTATCGTAAATGGCCTGCCCTTCCAGTTTTTCTATCATCCATTGGGTATAGGTATCAAACCAGTCGTACCGACGCAGTTTGTCGATCTGCTCCCAGTAACTTTCGATGGCCAGGCTGATTAAAATGCTAATAAGACTCATAGGGTGCAAGTTTCCAGTTTATCGGGTTCGGTTGCAAGTTTTCTCTTCATGATATTCTAGTCAACCCGGTTCGATATCGGTTCCAATCAAACGCCGGGCCAGGATCCGTTTTTCGGCCGGGCGCAATATCACTATGACCCACAATATCCTGCGGTTTAATTTTCGTATATGTTTGCAGTAAATGCTGGCTAATCTCAATCAGTTTTTCATATTGCACATCTTTGAAGGGAATATCATCTGCCCCTTCCAGTTCGATACCGATGGAAAAATCATTACAACGTGGCCGATCCTTGAAGCAGGACTCTCCTGCATGCCAGGCCCGCTTGTGAAAGGGAACAAACTGAATGATCTCACCATTACGACGGATTAACAGGTGTGCGGCAACCCGTAAATGACAGATATCCTTAAAATAAACATGCTCTTCAGGGTTCAGGCAATTGGTGAAAAATTGTTCAATATAAGAGCCGCTAAATTCATTAGGTGGCAGACTAATGTTGTGAATAACCAACAAATCTACCGCTTGCTCAGCCGGGCGTTCATCAAAATTCGGAGAAGCAACAAAACGGGCCTCGTCTAATAAGCCAGTTTGTAATTCAATATGCATGGACTCAGGGTTCCTCTTCTGCGGGTCCTTGCAATAACCGAGTAATGGCCTGATGAATTTTATCCAGGTTGGCCTCACAATTCAGTTCACAATGGTATGCGCCTTCTTTGAATAAAAATAGAGCAGGCAAGTGGAAGATTTCATATTCATTAGCCAATGCCATGCTCTCATGGGCATCAACTTCATAAATAACAATGTCCGTGTTGATGGATAGATATTCCTTAAGCACCTCTTTCCAGGCCCGGCAACTGGCACATCCCAAGCTAGTGAAAACAACCAAACTCACACCCGGCGTAGCTTGCAGGGTGTCATAGAAATTACCATCCACCAACCTGCGCATACGGTATCGATCCAGCATCAGAATTTTAGCCTGTGTTTTACTATTACTCATCACGCACCACTGTTGCTCAGTCATGGTTAACCATGCCATGTAATACCATATCGGTGAAGCTGACAATGCCAACTACTTTACCATTTTCAATCACTGGTGTACGTGACAGACCAAACTTATCAAACAGTCGGGCACAATAACGAATATCCATATCCCCATCGACAGTGATAACCGGTTTTGACATCACTTCATAGACATTAACCCGTTCCGGCGCACGATCTTTTGCCAGCACCTCCTTAGCAATATCAGAAATCAACAAGATACCATATTCATCATTATCATGACGCTTATCGATAATGACGCACTTGGTTTCAATGTGTTTCATTTTTTGAAGTACATCCTGTACCGTCGTCATGCCATCTACCAGATCAAACTCGGTTTTCATGACCTCTTTTACTCGCACCACTTTGCGATCACTCATATCTCATCCTCCACTACCCCCGTCAAACTCCTCACCTGTTGCATCACACCAACGGCATCTTCCACGTCGATTTGAAAAGCAATCCCTGCGCCATGTTGATTATCAAAGTCTCCGACCTGGGCAATTTTTTCCAGTATCTTGCGACTCAAGTGTTCTTCCACCAGAAACAATACCATATCGCGTTGGGTCTCAAGGCTCAGACCAAAAAAGGATTTGCTTGTTTTCAGCCCTTCGCCACGGGCATGATTAATCACTGTCGCACCTGTCGCCCCACTTTTACGGGCGGCCTCCATGACAGCATCGGCTTTGTCATCCTCTATCAGAGCAATAATTAATTTAAAATGCATTTTCTGCCTCCTCATTCGTCCTGTTGGATATTGTTACGTGACGCTCGCCAGCGGCTGAGCTGGGCATACCCCATCACCGACATAATAGGAAATAAACTGGCAAACGCGATTAAACCAAAACCATCGATCAAGGCACTTCGGCCCGGTATCGTACTGGCCAGTCCCAGACCCAAAGCCGTCACCAGCGGCACCGTCACGGTTGACGTGGTCACACCACCGGAATCATACGCCAGGGCAATAATGCTACGTGGCGCATAAATAGTCTGGATCATCACCAATACATAACCGGCGATAATGTAATAGTGTAAGGGTGTGCCGGTGACAATCCGGTAGGTACCTAGCGAAATACCGATACCGACACCAATGGCCACCGCAATTCGCAGACCCCAGATGCTAATGGTACCACCGGAGACATCCTGCGCCTTGATGGCCACAGCGATCAGGGCAGGTTCGGCAATGGTGGTAGCAAAACCAATTGCCGCGGCAAACAGATAGACCCATTTATAATCCTGCCAACGCAGGATATCTGAAATTTTTCCACCAGAATGAAGAAAAGCCGGATCGGTCAATTGTTTTGCCATCAAGTCACCCAACGGGAACAGAGCCTCTTCCAATCCAACCAGAAAAAAGGCCAATCCAAGTAATACATAGATAAAACCAACCACAACCTTTTTCATATTCGGCATCGGTTTGCGGATCACCAGGCCCTGAAAACCAAAGATAATGATTACAATCGGTAACACATCAAAAATAGTGTTCAGAGTGACATGCCAGAGATGCAGTAACAAACTGCTCATATAATCATCCCGTAGGCCATAACAAAGATCATCGGTGTCAGTGAGGCAAAGGCAATCAGGCCAAAGCCATCGGTCATTGGGTTACGACCCTTGATACTGGAAGCTAGGCCAACACCCAGGGCAGTAACCAGTGGCACGGTGATGGTCGAGGTCGTCACTCCACCAGAATCATACGCAATACCAATGATCTCCTTGGGAGCAAACATGGTCATGATCACCACACCGAGATAGCCCACCACAATCAAGTTCTGGATAGGCCAACCACGGATAATGCGTAACACCCCAACAACAATAGCAAAACCAACCGACAGGGCCACCGTCAGACGTAAACCGAAGGCGTAACTCTCCATGGCGGCTCTGGTATTCTCTATTGCGCCAGCACTGGCGGCAACCTCGGCCGCCTTGGCAGAAACTGCGATCAGGGCAGGTTCAGCGATAGTCGTGCCAAAGCCCAGCGAAAAAGCAAACAGGAGTAGCCATGTGACACTGCCTTTACGCGCAAAGGCATAGGCCATACTCTCACCTAAGGGGAATAATCCCATCTCAAGGCCGCGAATAAAAAGCGTCAACCCAATCACCACCATCAACACCCCCACCAATATCTTTTCCAGATGCGGGACAGGTTGTTGTAAAATAAACAGCTGAAAAAAACCAATCACCAAAATTATTGGCAAGAGATCGCGAAAACTATTTATGAAAGGACGAAAAATTTGCAACATGGCCATTTAGTATCAAAGTGCTTAATCAAAAGAGCTGACATTCCTTATAAACTATAATAATCATTAAGCGTATAAAATAATCAAGAAACACACCCTAATTAATCGCAAGGAACACATAAATGGATAGTTTACTCATCAATCTGACAGCCTGGACGGGTACAATTGCAGGCTATTTTTGGGGAGTCCCGTCCATCATTTTTCTAGTCGGCACCGGGCTATACCTCACTATAAAGATGCGTTTCATCCAGTTTCGAGGCCTAAAGCACGCCTTTCAACTGGTTGGTGGCAAATACGATAAAAAATCCGATCCCGGTGAGGTCACCCATTTTCAGGCTCTCTCCACCGCCCTGTCTGCCACCATAGGCACCGGTAATATCGCCGGTGTCGCCACGGCCATAGCCTTTGGTGGTCCGGGCGCGGTGTTCTGGATGTGGATCACTGCCGTAGTGGGCATGGCGACAAAGTTCACTTCTTGCACCCTGGCCCTCAAATATCGAGAATACCATCAGGACGGCAGTATCTCTGGTGGCCCCATGTATACGCTAAAAAATGGTCTCCATATGCCAAAGATGGGCATGGCCTTTGCGATCTTCACCCTTATCGCCTCCTTTGGGATTGGCAATATGGTGCAGGCCAATTCCGTGGCCGATGGACTGGGTTATATTTTTCCGCTAGTCGCCGAGGATGATCACCGGCTCTACCTTGGTGTCATCCTTGCCATGTTAGTGGGTTTAGTCATCATCGGGGGTATTAAACGTATCGCCAAGGTTGCTTCACGCATCGTGCCCTTCATGGCCGTAATCTATTGCGGTGCTGCGCTTTTGATCCTGATTCTTAATATTGAGAAAATCCCCTCGGCCTTTGCCACCATTATCAATCTGGCCCTGAATCCCTATGCCGCAGGGGGGGGCGCAATCGGTGCCGCCATTCAATACGGTGTGGCTCGCGGCGTGTTTTCTAATGAAGCGGGTCTCGGCTCCGCACCCATGGCACACGCCGCAGCACAAACCAGTGAACCAGTACGCGAAGGTTTGGTGGCCATGCTCGGCCCCTTTATCGATACCATTATTATTTGTACCATGACGGCCCTGGTGATTGTCATCATGGGGGCCTGGGGGGAAGCTCGACCCGAAGCACTTAAAGGCGCAGCACTATCCGCCTATGCCTTTGAACAAGGATTAGGCAAGTTTGGAGGCTGGGTCGTTGGCATTGGCCTGATGTTTTTTGCCTTTTCCACTATTATCGCCTGGTCCTATTACGGTGACCGTAGTGCAGAATTCATTTTTGGCAAACGCGCTATCCTGCCTTATCGTATTGCCTATACTGTTCTTGTTGTGGTTGGGGCCTACGTCCCACTTCAGTTAGTATGGAATTTTGCCGATATAGCCAACATCTTAATGGCCGTACCTAATCTGATCAGTCTGATTTTGCTGGCAGGACTGGTTAAAAAGCTATCTGATAAATATGACGATAAGACTCACGACAAAAATAAATGAATAAATAAAACACATAAATAAAAGCATTAACTATTTGACTTCATCATGATATTAAACTGGAATTAAGCAACCCACTATTACATAATAAGAAAACGTCCACATAACCTGTTGCAAGACAATATTAGCAAGGAAGCTTACGTACTTTATTTATACACAAATCGATGCCTGAAGGAGATTGAGCATGAAACACTTTAAATCTAAACTTAACCCTATTCTTTTAATCGGCCTTGCCGTTCTGGTGAGTGCCTGCGCCAGCAAAACCCAGGTCGAAAGTGATCTGGACATAGCCGGAGCCCCAGACTGGATCAACAAGGGTACCCAGTTTCTAAATGATAAGGATGGCCGACTTTTTCATGGGGTGGGTGAAGCGCCTGCTGTGGGATCAAAATCTTTACAAAAATCAACAGCCGACAACCGCGCGCGCACTGAAGTAGCACGCATATTCTCTTCCTTCATGGATGCAGTCAGCACCGACTACACAGCAGCCTCATCATCAGGGGGCAGCGGCATCAGTGAACAAGCCCTGTCGCAACAAATCAAGGCTGTGACCAAGGTGAATTTATCCGGCGTAAAAATTATTGCCCGCTGGAAAGACAAGAAGACCAATATCATCTATTCACTTGCCGAGCTGGATCACGAACAAGTGAAAAACACGGTCAACACAACCAAAAATATGAATACCGATCTTAAACGATATATATCGACAAACGGCGCTAATGTTTTTGACAAAATGCAAACAGGAGAATAACTGATGCCACTAGTAATGAAAAAGCTACTCATTATATTTGTTGGTCTGTCTATTTTTACCCTGGCAGGTTGCGGTGGCACAAAAGTCTCCCGCAAGGATGTCAACGAAACCATCGACCTGAGTGGTGCCTGGAATGATTCAGACTCTAGAATGGTTTCCCGCGCCATGATTGATGACATGCTTGACCAACGTTGGCTACGTAAATTCACCAAGAAAAAACGCAAGCCGCCCACGGTTATCGTCGGACGCATTCGTAATCTTAGCCATGAGCATATTAACTTGAATACCTTTGTGGCAGATATAGAGCGTGCGATGGTTAATTCAGGTGAAGTGGAATTTGTCGCTTCACGTGATGAACGGGATGATATTAGAGAGGAACGCAAAGATCAGGATCTGCACGCCAGCGAAAAAACCCGCAAGGCCATGGGACAGGAAGCAGGAGCCGATTTTATGTTGAAAGGAACCGTCAATACGATCATTGATGCCAATAAAAAGACTCAGGTACGTTTTTATCAGGTTGATCTCAACCTAATCAGCATGACTGACAATCGCAAGGTCTGGGTGGGTCAGAAGAAGATCAAGAAGTTGGTGGAAGGCAGTAATCTGCGCTACTAAAATCCAAATCGCCGTTAAACAATAAAAATATGCTTCAATACTTCAACACTGTCACCAACCGTCGCTTGTGCCTTGCACTTTTGTGCAGCATGGGTGGCGGTTGCGCGACCTATAGTGAATCCTTTCGCCCTCTTGAAAAAGAGATCATTGCGCAACATCCTGAAAAAGCCCTGAAGATACTGGAAAAACGCCAGCCGAGCGGCAATGATCGCCTGCTGTATTTTCTGGATAAGGCCATGTTTTTACGCATGATGGGCAAATTCAAGGAAAGTAATCAATCACTGGAAGAGGCCAAGAAGTATATTCAAAAATATTCGCCCACCAGTATCACCGAAGAAACCGCGGCCTTTTTCGTTAACGACAGCACACGCGCCTTTATCGGCAGTCCCTTTGAGCAGGTTCTGGTACATTTTTATGAAGCACTCAACTATCTGGAAATGGGTGAAATAGACGCAGCCCGGGTTGAGGCGCAACAGGTCGATATCAAACTGAAGATCCTTTCGCAAAGTGATCAAAACCCAATCCTGATTGCCGATCCCCTTGCCCGTTATTTAACTGGCATCATATATGAAGATTTGGCGGAATGGAGCAATGCCTTGATTGCCTATCGCAAGGCATACGAGGCCTACAAGGCACACCAGAGTCAATACACTCTCTCTATCCCTCAATATCTCAAACATGATCTGATCCGACTGACGGACTATGAGGGACTACGTAATGAACGTGATAAATACATAAAAGAATTCAATATAAAAAAATGGCAAAAACAACAAACCTTAAAAAAACAGGGTGAAGTTATTTTTATCCTGAACAATGGGCTCGCTCCCATTAAGCGACAACAGACCGTTGCCCATGCCGCAATCAATAATCAACTAGTACGCGTTTCATTACCTCTTTATCAAAAACGCAAAAATGGCTTTAGTAATGCCCGCATATCCGTGGGCAAGAACTCAGCCATATCCACAGAAGTAAAAAACATTAACGCCGTTGCAGACAAAACCCTGGCCACCTTCATGCCAGGTATTACCGCAAGAGCCATTGCCAGAGCTGTAGCCAAACACAATGTTAGCCGTGAAGTCGGTAACCACCATGCCCTGGCCGGTCTGGCCATGATGGTAACCAATTACGCAACCGAAGTAGCCGATACCCGCAGCTGGTTAACCTTGCCAGGAGAACTACACCTGGCCAGATTACCACTTAAACCCGGCAAGTATGATTTAACACTGGAATTACGGGGAGCAGGAAATAATGTATTACACACCTATCAATACAAGGATATGCAGGTAAAACTCGGTACGAAAACATACCTCACTTACCATTGGGTTTCACCTCATGCATTAAGGAATCGATAACCATGAAATATTCAATAATAACAATTCTCATCAGCGGACTAATCCTGGCGGGCTGTGGCACCACAAGCAACACCAAACCCGACTGGATAGACACCCAAAGCAAGGCATACCCCAGCAACCGATACCTGATTGGACGAGGTGAAGCTGAACGCCAGGCTCCGGCCCGAGATCGTGCCCGCGCCGATCTGGCCAAGATTTTTCAGGTTGCCGTTGTAGAACAAAGCCGGGACATCGTCAAATATTCCAGTCAAGGCATCGGCCGTGATGCCGTCAAACAACTTGAATCTGAGGCCTCACGCGATATTGAAACACGCACCGAGCAGGTCTTAAGCGGGATTGATATTGCTGAAAGCTGGCAAGATCCGAAAGACAAAAGTCACCATGCCTTGGCCGTACTGGATCGTCTGCAAACCAGCAACCGTCTACGCCAGGAGATCAACCAACTGGATGATATCACCGATCAACATATTACAACGGCAAAAAACACCCCCGACCTGATTACACGTATCGGGGCAGCAAGCCGGGCCGTCGAATCACAAGTGGAACGCGATAGCGCCCAGCGTATCCTGAAAATTGTGGATCGCTCTGGTGTCGGCGTCATCCCCAAACATAACCTGGGTAAACTAATCAATGGCCGGGATGCCCTGATCAAGCAACTAACCATTAACCCGAAAATATCACAAGATGGCATCGGTGGTCTGGAACGCACCCTGGCTGGTGCCCTGGCCTCCGTGGGATTTTCTCACAAAAACAAGAATGCCAACTATATCCTCGATGCCAGTCTTGAGACACAACCTATGGAAGACAAGGAAGGCTGGATGTGGGTTCGCGCCAGTCTGGATATCAACTTGCAAGATGCTAAAACAGGCCAAAGCCGTGGCTCACACCGCTGGAGCATCAAGGCATCGGCCCAAACGGAAGGCTCCGCTAAAAAACGTGCCAAAGATAAACTTGATCAACTTCTCAAGACAGAGTTGAAACAAGTCATCATCTCATTTGGCAAGCCTGAATAAACTAAAAAGGCTTAACCTACCGAGACGCCAAGACACTCAGAAATCAGATACAAATTTGTTCTCTGAGTGGCTTGGTGTAATGTGAAAAAATATACAAACGCCGCAGGGGCAGGATGCCCAAAAGCAGTCTTGGTGGTAAAAATATGTTAAATTCTTAACATGTCTCTAAATATTTCTCAGCACTATATCCAACAGCAGATTCAGCTTGCCCTGATAGAAGACATCGGCAGCGGTGATGTCACGGCTGAACTCATTCCGGTTGATCAAGAAGTCACGGCACAGGTTATCTGTCGTGAGCAGGCTATCTTGTGTGGCATACCATGGTTTAACGAAGTCTTTCACCAACTCGACAGTACCATCACCCTTAACTGGACAATGAATGAAAGTGACAAGCTTGAGCCCAATCAACTCATTTGCACTCTTCAGGGTTCGGCCCGCACTATACTCAGCGGTGAACGCACCGCCTTAAATTTTTTACAGACCCTGTCCGGCACCGCCACGACAGCCCATCAATACGTCGAAGCAATTAAAGATACAACCTGCCGTATTCTGGACACCCGCAAGACGATCCCAAATTTACGACTGGCACAAAAATATGCCGCCCGTTGCGGCGGTGCAGTGAATCACCGTATCGGTCTATATGATGCCATATTGATCAAAGAGAATCATATCGCTGCAGCAGGCTCTATCCATTCGGCGGTTATGCAGGCAAAAAAACTCTCTCCTGACTTATTACTGGAAGTAGAAGTCGAGACGATTGAGCAACTACAAGAAGCTCTCACTGCGGGTGCAGAACGCGTACTACTTGATAACATGGATACCACAATGCTCAAGCAAGCAGTTGCCATCAATCAAGGCCAACTTGAATTGGAGGCCTCCGGTGGTATCACTTTAGAAAATATTCGAGAGATAGCTGAAACCGGTGTGAATTACATTTCGGTTGGAAGTATTACCAAACACTTGCTCGCCGTTGATTTATCGATGAGATTTTCTTGATATGCAGAGATTTCTTAACTCAATGTTGGTGAGCTAAGCTCATAGATAGTAAACCGATTCTTAATAAACCATAGTCCCCCTAATCGCACGGGTATTTTCTTACCATTAGTACGAACAATCTGCATAGGTGACCCAGAAACAAAACCATACTCATTCGGCACAATAACTTTCCATTTTTCATCCATATCACGCATGAGAATCACCGGCAAACCTTTTTTGTCATCGTTTTCTGTTTGCACAACCAAGGCTGCCTCTGAATGACTTGATAAGCGAAAAATGGCGATTTCAATATTTCGATGGTGGTTGCGTTGCACTCGCGTCACGCAACCAAATAAAGGTTCCTTGCCATGTTTCTCCGGTGTAAAAGCTACAACCTGACCCATTTCAACCGGACTGGTAAAATCGCTCTCTTCAGTACCCAGCAATAAACCTCCCGTACTAAAATTAATCATCTCCCAACCATACATGCTCGTCTGCTCATCATCCAGTACGATGGATGACTTAGCGGCCAGGGTATCCACAAAATCACGTGCTTCAGTTAGTTCTTTTTTTTCTAACTGTGCCATGTCAGAAAGTAAACTATAACTCTCATCAAAACCGAAGTAGACACGAAAGGTTTCACGATCAATTGCAGCATGTCGTTTCTGATGGCGCTCACGAGCACGCAAGCTTAGCAACATTGTTTCCAGCACTGGGATACGATCATGTTTATGTATATTTTGCAAAGGCTTACTTAACTGTGATTCATCATAATCTTCAAGCATACGCCTTTGTGTCAAGACCTCATGTTCCTTAACGAGGTAATTATACAGTTTTGAATAATCAATTATAATAAACGGACTTTGCATGGATTCCAGTCGTTTAAAACTGGCAGGCCCGTTATGATTAACCGCAGTGATCAACCAGCCCTGAACCACATCCTGCCCTTGATCTGGAATTAGGTGCAAACCATCCTCAATAAAATCCAGATATAAATCTGAAACCTGAAATAACCAAACGGGCCAAGTGGTAATATCCAGCACACCGAACAATTGAATAGAAAAGTAGAGTTTTTTAATGCTAGAGGATGGAGGACAGTAACCACCCATATTTTTTATATTCACCCAGCAACTGGCCGCACCCAACAATTTAAATTTTTTATCAACATCGGCGTGTTCAAGGACATAAAAAATAATTTTATTACAATCAACCCAAGTGCTGGCAGGTAACTTTTGATAACGCAAAGCTCGTAAACGCTGTTCAATTCTAATTATCTCTACAATCCTGAACGCACACATACTTATACGTTCATGATTTTTTTCTACCCCATCTATCACATCTATTTTAAATACATGTTTATATGCAATAGAGAACTGCTCAAGCATAGACGTTGCCGCAATTAAAGCCTCTCGCCGAGCATGATTCTCTGGCAAACTGTGTTTTTGTTGCCTATATTTCTCAATGGTTTCCGCCAGAACAGGGTAAACCTGTCCAATTACCGCAGAAATTAACTCAAGGCGTTTGTTTGGTTTAATAATCGAACGATTAAAGCGAGAAAGAAATTGTGCTGCATTTTGAAATAGTTTATCCGGGAAGTTACCCAGTTGTTCCAATCGCTCTATATAAGCCGTTTTATCCAGCTCACTACGCTTTAATTCCTTGATAGGTGTAGGTAAATTTGCAAAGCGGATATATTTTTCAAACATCTTTTTTTTGTCAATAACTGACTTTTCAACTTCATCAATTATGATGTTAGCCTTTGCTGACGATGGACTGATGGTATTTACTGGTTCCCGTTCAATCGTTATCTTACTGTCATGCTTCGTTTGACGTTTAATATCCAGATAAGTCACATTGCTTTCTGTTTTCATCACTAGCTTCGCTTGACCTTTTCCTTCTCCACTGACCAGTCTCTGACGTAAGTTCTCACGATAATTTTCTGAGATGTCCAGTTTCAAAAACTGATTACCCCTGCGCAATATGTATTTGCCTAAATCATCCAGAAAGTCATCATCAATCCGTGCAGGTTCAAGCTGGTAACGATGTATACCCAATCCATCATAATTACGAACAGTCAGCATAATGGTTGTTAAATCTTTGGCTAGCTGAAAATCAAAGGTAACCTGAATTCGGGGTTCAAAACTAAACAGAGCATGGCTGACATTATGACGCTCATCGCGATAATCACGGCTTATATAGGCTAAATCATGCTGTTTGAAATAATCCTTTTGTTGCTCAACCTGTTGCTGAGTTTCAAGTTCAAATTTGACCTCTCCACCACCAACACAGTAAAAGCCCAACAACAAATTAGTCATATTGTCACGACTGTCAGTACGAAGTTCGTAGCCCTCCTGACGCAGGCCGATCAAATTACCGCAACCCTTCAGCCGATAATCCACACGCACATCCGCCTGCAGGATCTCAAGCTGTTTGAGGAGTTCATTCAAGTAGGTGTAAATTTGAGCGAGTTTAGGGAGAATTTCATCGCGAGAACGAGCCTCCAGCTCGGCTTGGCGCTGTTTATCTAACTGCTCCTGAGACTGCTTTGCCTCAGCCTGCTTTTTTAGCTCATCAAGTAAGCTCATTGCTCCCCACAACCCCTTGTACAACAAATAAATCAATATAACTTATATCGAGTGATTGTATTAAAAACCATGCCATTTGGGTATAATTTTTTATACCCATACAAAATTAATTATTATATAGTTAACAATCAGGCATTTCGAAAAAAAACCACTAACTTTTTGTTTTATATATTTTTTATTGCCAACTCAAGTGCCTCACCCATTTCTGCCGGAGATTTTGCCGTGAAAACACCAGCCGCCTCCAGTGCAGAAAATTTCTCCGCCGCCGTTCCCTTACCACCGGCAATAATCGCACCAGCATGCCCCATACGTTTCCCCTTGGGGGCTGTCACACCGGCAATATAAGCGGCAACAGGCTTAGTGACATACTGTTTGATGAAATCAGCCGCCTCTTCTTCCGCCGCACCACCAATCTCACCCACCATTAATATGGCCTCGGTTTGCGGATCGGCCTGGAACAATTCCAAGGCATCAATAAATGAGGTCCCCGGAATCGGGTCACCACCAATACCAATACACGTACTTTGCCCATATTTGGCCGATTGTTTCACTGCCTCATAGGTCAGGGTGCCGGAACGAGAAACAATACCTACCGTGCCCGGTTTATGAATCTCACCCGGCATAATGCCAATCTTGCATTCACCGGGAGTAATGATCCCAGGACAATTTGGACCAATAACTCTAACCCCGGCTTCCGTCGCCACCATTTTGGCCTCAAGCATGTCCAGTGTTGGAATCCCTTCTGTAATACACACAATAAGCGGAATTCCCGCATCCACAGCTTCCAAAATGGCATCTTTGCAGAAAGATGCCGGCACATAAATCACCGTGGCATCGGCATCTGTTTCGATCACCGCCTGCTTAACAGTATCAAATACAGGCAAACCCAGGTGTTTTGTTCCACCCTTGCCCGGTGTCACACCACCCACCATTTTAGTACCATAGGCAATGGCTTGCTCAGAATGAAGTGTGCCCTGTTTGCCGGTAAATCCCTGACAAATCACTTTTGTATCTTTATTGATTAATACACTCATTGACTCAACCCTTTGCTGCCGCAACAGCCTTTTCTGCCGCTTCGGTCAAACCGTTAGCTGCGATAATTTTAAAATTGCTGGCTTCCAGTAACTGCCTGCCTCGCTCCGCATTATTACCCTCCAGACGCACCACCACAGGGATCTCGACATGAACCTCCTCAACCGCACCGATAATCCCTTCAGCAATCATGTCGCAGCGCACAATGCCACCAAAGATGTTCACCAATACCGTCTTGACTTTTTTGTCAGACAGAATAAGTTTAAATGCCTCGGCCACCCGTTCTTTGGTTGCTGTCCCACCCACATCAAGGAAATTGGCCGGGTTACCGCCATGCAGTTTGATAATGTCCATTGTTGCCATGGCCAATCCGGCACCGTTCACCATACAACCAATATCGCCATCAAGTGATACGTAATTAAGATCCCATTCTTTTGCTTCCACCTCGCGTGGGTCTTCTTGTGATTCATCACGCAATTCAAACAAGGCCTTGTGTCGGTAGCTGGCGTTATCATCAACATTGACCTTTGCATCGAGACAAATCAAATCACCTTGTGTGGTGACAACCAAAGGGTTCACCTCCATCAGACTGAAATCATTTTCCACAAACAACTTTGCAAGTCCCATCAGTATATGGCTAAACTTCTTAATTTGATCGCCTTCCAATCCCAAACCAAAGGCCAGTTGCCTGCACTGATAAGCTTGTAGACCTACCATGGGATGCAAGGTGACCTGTAAAATTTTCTCGGGTGTCTCATGGGCAACTTTTTCAATCTCAACCCCCCCTTCTGTCGAGGCCATAAACACCACACGCTGCCTGGAACGATCAATTACCGCACCAAGATAAAGTTCACGGGCAATATCGCTAGGTTGCTCAATCAAAACCTGATTAATCGGCTGACCCTGAGCATCCGTTTGAAAAGTCACTAAGCGGGAACCCAGCATAGACTCAACAAATTCTTTAGCCTTTTTTTTGTCGCTGGTCAGTTTGACTCCACCGGCTTTACCTCGCCCTCCGGCATGTACCTGAGCCTTTAACACCCAGCGGTCACCACCCAGTTCCGTGAGAGCCTTATCGACTTCACTAACATTATTGACAACACAGTGCCGGGGTACCGGCACGCCATATTCAGCAAACAAATCTTTGGCCTGACATTCATGTAAATTCATAGTGATTCCTAAAATATTTTTGCGTATCTAAATTAAGTTCATTCGATAAAGACCATAAAACCCGTTAAGTTAAATTAACTAAAACGGAAACAGCATCTTTCTTAACGCCACTGATGCTGTTTCGATAACTTGATCATTTCTTACGTCCGGCAACATGGATCGCATGGCCTGACACAGCCAATGCAGCCTCATGCAAGGCCTCTGATAAAGTAGGATGGGCAAACATCGTCAGAGCCAGATCTTCACTGCTAGCCATCATCTCTCTGGCGATCACACCCTGTGCAATCATCTCTGAACAGTGTGCCCCCAGCATGTGCACACCGAGAATCCGATCCGTTTTTGCATCGGCCAACAACTTGACTAACCCTTTAGTATCACCCGCAGCACGAGCACGGCCACTGGCCGCAAAGGAAAACACACCACTCTTATAACTTACACCAGCCTGTTTCAACTCCTGTTCAGTCTTGCCTACCCAGGCGACCTCAGGTTCAGTATAAATAACCGAAGGAATGTTATCGTAATTGACTCGGGCCTTTTGTCCGGCAATCCGCTCAGCAACCATAATGCCCTCTTCTGAACCTTTGTGTGCCAACATTGGGCCGCGCACGATATCACCGATAGCATAGACATTGGGTAAACTGGTAACACAATATTCATCGACTTCAACAAAGCCTCGTTCATCCAGCTTTAAACCCAGTTCTTTTGCACCCAGATTCTGCGTATTAGGTTTACGTCCCACTGCCACTACCAATTTATCAAGCGTGATAGTTTTTTGGCCTTGCTTGTCCTGATAACTTACTTCGACCTTTTTGTTCTTGACCACCGCACCTTCCACTCTGGCACCCAATTGAATATCCATACCTTGCTTGACGTAATGCTTCAAAGCCTCATCGGCAATCTGTTCATCAGCCATAGGCAAAAATTTATCCATCGCCTCAAGTATGGTCACTTTGGCACCGAGCCGACGCCAGACACTGCCCAACTCGAGACCAATCACACCTGCGCCAATGATACCCAGTGTTTTGGGCACCTCATTAAAGGCCAATGCTCCACTTGAATCAACAATCACATCATCGGTTAACGGTGCAATAGGTATATTCACAGGACTGGATCCCGTGGCCAAAATAATATGTATTGCGAGTACAATCGTGGTGTTATTATCTTTATCGGTAATTTCGATCTGTGCGTTATTCAGCAGGCGGGCTGAGCCGTGATGAAAATTTACCTTATTAGCGGTGAACAAGGCCTTAATGCCTTGAGTCAAATCCTTTACCACCTGATCCTTACGGGCCTGCATGACAGGGACATCCATATTAATCGTTTTGACATTGATACCATGATGCCCAAAATCATGCTGTGACTTTTCATACCAGGCTGACGATTCAAGCAAGGCCTTGGACGGAATACAACCGACATTCAAGCAGGTACCACCCAGAGAAGGTTTACCCGCAAGATCACTCCATGCATCAACACAAAGGGTATTAAGCCCGAGTTGTGCACAACGAATAGCCGCCACATAACCAGCCGGGCCACCACCTATCACCACCACATCATATTGATCCGCCATACTTTCAATCTCTCATTATATTTCCAGTAATATCCGTGCAGGATCTTCCAGCAAATCTTTGATGGTAACCAGAAAC
Source organism: Gammaproteobacteria bacterium (assembly GCA_022712915.1). Classification (GTDB taxonomy): domain Bacteria; phylum Pseudomonadota; class Gammaproteobacteria; order UBA6429; family Thiohalophilaceae; genus JAHEDB01. The sequence goes on from JAFLJQ010000223.1 coordinate 24,424, forward strand.
TGAACGGCTTCCCGACCATCGATGATGCGATGATCATAAGACAAGGCCAGATACATCATAGAACGTACCACCACCTCACCATTCTCGACCATGGCGCGTTCCTGTATTTTATGCATGCCAAGGATAGCGCTTTGCGGTGGATTTAAAATAGGTGTTGATAGCAGAGAACCAAAAACACCACCATTAGTGATCGAAAATGTTCCGCCGGTTATTTCATCCAGAGACAAGGAACCATCTTTGGCTCGCTGACCAAAACCAGCAATCTTGCTTTCAATATTGGCCACACTCAGCATATCCACATCACGCAAGATAGGGACGACCAGACCACGTGGTGAACCAACGGCAATACCAATATCATAGAAACCGTGATAAACCATATCTTGCCCTTCAATCGAGGCATTGACTTCAGGAAAACGTTTCAATGCTTCAACAGCCGCCTTGACAAAAAAAGACATGAAACCCAATCGTACATTATGCGTTTTTTCAAATTGATCGCGATACCGACTACGCAAAGCCATCAAAGGCTGCATATTGACTTCATTAAACGTAGTTAGAAGGGCAGCCGTCTGTTGTGCATGAACCAGCCGTTCTGCAATGCGGGCTCGCAGACGAGACATAGGCACCCGTTTTTGTGGGCGCTCGCCTGAAGAAAAATTTATGTCCGATTGATTTACAGAAGGTGTAATTGAAGTTACTTTATTAGAGCTTGATTGCAAATGAACCTGCACATCTTCCTTCAAAATCCGTCCCCCCTTACCTGTTCCCTTAACTTGTTCCGAGCTCAGGTTATTTTCTGCCATTAATTTAAGTGCAGAAGGTGAAACAAAAATTTCGGTATTTTCTACTTGTGATAGTGCAGCCTGTACCGCAGGCGGTTGCGAAACACTTGTTTTCGATGCAATGCCTTCAGTAACCGTGGCCAGCAACTGCCCCGCCAAAACCGTTGCCCCTTCCTGTTGATGAATCTCTGCCAGCACACCATCATCAATAGAGGGAACTTCAAATACGACCTTGTCTGTTTCAATATCGGCCAGGACTTCATCACGAGAAACGGCTTCTCCTACTTCTTTGTGCCATTTAACCAACGTGCCTTCATTGACTGACTCAGGGAAGGCGGGGACTTTTATTTCGATGGACATAACAATTCCCTATCTATACTTAGCGGTTGTTAAACAGTAAAGGCCAGTTCGACCAATTCTTGTTGTTGTTTAATGTGTAATTTGGCAGAACCCACTGCTGGTGCAGCATGAAAGGGCCGACCAGCATATTCAAGAGGGGCATCTTTACCAATAATGCTACGAATATGGTGTTGACTGGAAAACCAGGCTCCCTGATTCATCGGCTCTTCCTGACACCAGACAAATTTTTTCACATTAGGGTATTTTTCCAATTCCTGTTTAAAGACATCAACAGGGAAAGGATAAAGTTGTTCAACACGAATAATGGCCATACCTTCAAGTTGGTCTCGCTGACGTTTTTCCTGCAAATCATAGTACACTTTACCACTGCACAAAATCATGCGTTGTACGGCCTCAACTGGCCCATGACTTTGATCCGGGATCATCGTTCTGAATTCACCTTCCACCAGTTCCTCAAACGGACTCGAAGCAGCAGGATGACGTAGCAGACTCTTAGGTGACATAACAATCAATGGCCGACGACATTCCATCAACATTTGTCTGCGCAATAAATGGAAAATTTGTGAGGCCGTAGTAGGCATACAAACCTGCATATTGTGTTGCCCACAGAGTTGCAGATAACGTTCCAGCCGGGCCGAAGAGTGTTCCGGGCCCTGACCTTCAAGACCATGGGGCAGTAACATAACCAGGCCGCACATGCGGCTCCATTTCTGCTCTCCGGCACTAATAAACTGATCAATCACGACTTGAGCACCATTGGCAAAATCACCAAACTGCGCTTCCCAAATGGTTAAGGTATGCGGGTCTGTCGTTGAGTAACCATATTCAAAGGCCAGAACTGCCTCTTCAGATAAAACAGAATTAATCACCAGGAAATTAGGCTGGCCCTCAAACAGATTGCGCAAGGGCACATAGGCGTCACCATTCTGCTGATTATGTAACACGGCATGACGATGAAAAAAAGTGCCACGCCCGGAGTCCTGGCCGGATAAACGCACCGGAAAACCATCATGCAATAAAGTAGCATAGGCCATGGTTTCTGCAAATCCCCAGTCGATAGGTAACTCGCCCACCGCCATCTTGCGGCGGTTCTCGATGATTTTTTTTACATTCGACTGTAATTCAAAGCCCTCCGGCAGTGCTTGCAAACTATCGCTCATGCGCTGAATCAATTCTGCGGAAATGGCTGTTTTAACTTCTGGCGAATATTCCTGCCCGACGTACTCACTCCAGTCAGAGACATACGGATACTGACTTTTGTTACCCGCCATGAATTCATCGACAACGCTATCACCGGCTTCCAGTTGATGCCGGAAATGGTCACTAAATGTCTTAACATCCGCTTCTAGCAGGATAAGTTGCGAGATCAAACTCTTGGCATACAGATCACGTGTCGTTGGATGTTTTTTGACCTTTTTATACATCACAGGCTGAGTTGCCATGGGCTCATCGGCCTCACTATGCCCATGCCGACGATAACAAACCAGATCAACCACAACATCCTTGAAAAAAGTAGAACGATAATCCATTGCCAATTGCGTGATAAACACGACGGCTTCAGGATCGTCTGCATTAACATGCAGAATCGGTGCACCCACCATCTTGGCCACATCACTGCTATATAAAGTCGAGCGGGCATCTTCCTGATTACTGGTCGTAAAACCAATCTGATTATTGATAATAATATGTACCGTACCCTTAGTGGAATAACCACGTGACTGCGACATATTAAAGGTTTCCATGACCACACCCTGCCCTGCAAAGGCTGCATCACCATGAATAAGGACAGGCAAAACCTTGGTGCCATCTTTATCCTTACGGCGATCCTGACGGGCGCGCACCGAGCCTTCCACCACAGGCCCTACAATTTCAAGGTGCGACGGGTTAAAACCGAGCGCAACATGTACCGGCCCATACTCAGTGAGAATATCCGAGGAAAATCCCTGATGATATTTCACATCCCCCGTGCCATTGAGACTGGTTACGCCCCCTTCAAACTCCTTAAATAACTCTGCCGGAGTCTTGCCCATGATGTTGACCAACACATTGAGACGGCCACGGTGCGCCATGCCAATACCCATTTCCACCACACCCCGTTTACCAGCCCGGTCGATCAAAGCCTTCAGTGCCGGAATCAAGCTATCACCGCCTTCAAGCGAGAAACGTTTTTGACCCACATAACGACTGTGCAGATACCGCTCCAACCCCTCGGCCATATTCAGATGAGCGTAAATTTTCTTTTTTGTCTCCGGGCTGAACGTTGGTTTACCGCGAATTTTCTCCAGTTGAGCTTGAATCCAGCGTTTTTCTACCGTGCTAGTCAAGTGCATATATTCAGTGCCAATCGAGCCACAATAAGTAGAGTTGAGGATATCAACAATTTCTCTGAGAGTAGCCTTATCCTTGCCCGCTGCCAGCGAACCGGTTTCAAACAAACTATTAAAGTCAGCTTCAGACAACTCATGGTAAGCCAAATCCAGTTCTGGAATCTGAACCGCCTCATGCAAATCAAGTGGATCCAGCCTGGCTCGCTGGTGACCACGAAAACGATAAGCATTAATCAACTGCAATACCCGAACTTGCTTGTGGATATGTTCCACACCCTGCTCGGTTGAGACACTGGCAGCCTGCCGATGCATCCCCATCGCCCGAAACTGGCTGCGGATTTCAACATGAGAAACTTCAGTTTCCTGACCATTGACCTGTGGCAAGGCAGCAAAATAATCACGCCATGCAACAGGAACATTGTCCGGGTGTTTCAAATAGTCTTCATACAATTGATCCAGATAAGCCGCGTTCAAACCGGCTAACGGAGATGTTGCCCAGAGCTCCTGAAGTGAATTTTCCTTGCTAGAGGCCATGTTATTCCTAATTTTAGTTTTTCTTACTCATATAAACGTAAGCGTAGTCCACTTTAATACTTTCGGCCGCTGAGATTTTTTCTGTAGCCATACATGATTTAACGATCAAACTGACAGAAATTAACAAGACAATTACAATCACGATAAATGTTACAAGGATAAAATATTATTTTGAACTCTGACTGATCCGACAAAAGGAATCTAACCTAAACATCTCCCAGACCTAACCAAATTAAATGCTGGGGAACCGAAGGCCATCTCAGAACAACCTGAACCGAGTGTACCATTTTTAATATTTACTCTTACGACAAAACAAAGGCGTAGAAAAAATGATGTTAATTATAATAATTCAGCCTGAATAATACAGTCAATGACAGGCCTCAACACCTACAACCTTAGCCCATTGGTCCGGGTCATCATTATTTTTTCCTTGTAAATATCACAGATACCGATAGTGCTTAGAGCTTTCGCATAAAGTCAGCCCCGATAATATTGCCTGGCCAATCCTTGGCGACCATATTCCTCCTCAACAACCCATTTATTCAGCCACTTCAGTGACTTACACAGCTATAAATCTATTTTGCTGCACGAATATTTTATGAGGTTGTTTTATTTTCCATTATCAAGCTCTAGAACTTAACGACATCAACACCGAAACCAACATTACCGAGCAAGTGGCGGAAATCATTAAATGCTACATATAGTTTTTACTATTAAGGGCACCTCTAAATATCCAATAAATCAGAACAAATTAAAAAAAAATAAAACAGTGATAGTGAATCACTGTTAATTACGATGATTTATTGCATTTTTAGTTGCATTTACCTCGACATCTTAGCGAATTAGGCCATCACAT
>JAFLJQ010000076.1 GCA_022712915.1 Gammaproteobacteria bacterium
TTTTCGCTTGTTTCTGCCTTGCCATCATCTGCTTAATTAAATTTTTAGAAGCGCCCTATAGCGACGATGTCAGATATTATTCATAAAAGGCTGGAGCCTTTTTAAGTGCGTCAAACTGTTCTTTATCATGTTGAATCCAAAGCTTGGCCTTGGTTCTTTCTAGTAGTTTGTCGGCAAGAACAAAAGAATGAACGGTATCGTGCCGGTTATTCCAGATAGGGATGGCGTATTTGTTTCGATTCGTAATACAGTGATAGAGATCGCCCGAGAGTATCACTGGCCCGGTTTTGGGTAAGTCGATGAATAACATTTGATGACCGGGGCTATGTCCAGGGGCGGATACCATGACGACACTGCCATCACCAAACACATCATAGTTACCCTGGATCTTTATCGTTTTGCTTGCCTTTAGGACACTATAATCGGCAGGGTTAAATCCATATTGTGTTGCCTGTTTACTAAAGGCGATCTTATGCTCATGTTGCTGGATCAACCAGGTCGCATTTTTAAAATAACCCAGATTGCCGGTATGGTCGGTATGCAAGTGAGAACTACCAATATAATCCACCGTATCATATGGGATTCCTGTTTTTGCTAATTGTGCTTTAAGTGTCTTGGTAACGGAAAAGTTGATTGCGCCTTCAAGCACATCGACACCGCCTTTTTTGCTGATAAGGCTATCAGGTAAACCGGCATCCCAAAACAGCATACCTTTGGGGTGTTGTATCAGGTAACAGGCATTGGCCAATTCCTTTGAGACACCTTTTGCCAGAGTAGGATCGAATAGTGACATATCTCGCACTGAAATCTTGCCACAGTCGAAGACGTACAGTTTCAAGGGTACAGAACCTGTGACCCTAATTTCTTTGCTTTTGTTTGTTACTGAGGCTACTGAGGTTAGCCCGTATAACATTAGCATGGCCGTTAGTAACGGTTGTACCCACATTCTTATCAGTCTCATTGTCTTCTCCAAATATGTATATCGGCCACCGGATGGGTGGAATAGATTTGTGTTTGAAAGATGCTATCATCCCAAAATTAAACTATAAATAGGGCTAATAACAATGGTATGTTCCATATATGGGATGAATGATGCTTGATCACTGGAGCTATGATGATATTTCCGTGTTTATTGCGGTGGTTGAGCAGGGCAGTTTTGTGGGGGCCTCAAATAGATTAGGGCTGCCAACCAGTACAGTCAGTCGTCGCCTGAGCAAGCTGGAGGCGGATTTGGATGTCAAATTATTAGAGAGAACGTCACGTAAGATGGCCTTAACAGAAAAGGGCCGGGCATTTTTTCAACGGGTCTCACCGCTCTTTCAGCAACTAAAAGAGGATACTCAGCAACTCATTGAATCAAAGAATAGATTGGCCGGAAAGATCAAGCTTAGTGCCCCTATTTTTCTTAGTTATGAAGTTTTGAGTGACTGGTTGGTTGAGTTTCAGATCCTTTATCCGGATATTGATATTGGATTGCAGGTTGGTAATCAATATGATGATATTATTGATGATGAGATTGATCTTGCCATTCGAATTGGGCCACTTCAGGATTCTCAGTTCATTGCACAATTTCTTTGCACACCAAAATTTCAACTCTGTGCCAGTCCGGCCTATCTTGAATCGCACCAAACAATACAAAGTCCGCAAGAGTTGCAGGATCACCGTGCTATTTTTGTCCAACATCAACCGACAGTCTGGGTGTTATCGCATAATCAAACGGGGCAACACTGCGAAGTGGTGGTGCATGGCCGGGAATATTCAAATGACTTTAGGTTGGCATGCAAGGCAACGGAAGCCGGGCTGGGTATCGCCTGTTTGCCTAGTTTTCATGTCGAAAGGTCAAATAAAATAGGGCTGCTGGTACCGATATTAACTGAGTATACAGTACAGCCAAAAGGCGACATCTACGCGGTCTACCCAAGCAAAAAATATCTTTCAAAGAAGACACAGATTCTTCTACAGTTTTTAAAAGAGAAGTTTGCTCATGTATGATTTGAGCCTAGTATTAAATTGTATTTTAAACCAGTAAACCGGAAACCAGTAAACCGGACACCCATCTTAAAAAATAATGTATTGTTGATAACAATCAATATCTTATGTTAGTTTAATAGAATCCAAGTATGAGTAACACAAATAGAGCGACTTAAGTTGGGTGTCCGGACAAGCTATTATTAAAGTGGGAGTCTAAGCAAGCTCTGCGTATTTTCAGCTAAATCGGGTATTAGGCGAACGTTCGCCTAATACGGTAGATAAGGTGAATTACGAACGTTCGTCGATATAACTGTTAGGCCAAAATAATATAGGCAATTGGACATGAAAACGGAACATGAGGGAATTGAAGAATTGCTTGATCGCGTCGCAGACGGAAGTGGGTATGGCGACCCAGATGCAAGACTCAATGATGACCGTAAATTACAGGTACTATTAGCAAGAGAACTAAAAGATTCCATATCTACAATAAAGTCAGAGCTTGCAGAGTCAAACAGTAGCACATCAAAGATTGGGTCTAGGTTAAATTGGTTAACATTTTTTCTCGTTGTAGTAGGGTTGTTGAATGCAGCCGTTTTGGCGTATCAAGTATGGGGCAAATGAAAAATACAGGCTCCGAATAACGGAGCCTGCTTAATAAAAGCCATAAAGAAAATTTTTTATGTGCGTGGAGTAATAATTAATCGTTGATTTTCAACTTGAACACGGATGGGGAGTCCAATGCCAAAATCAGCTCTTTCAAGCCAAGTGCCTTTGAGTAAAACAAAAGGAACAATAGGGTTCCCACTATTCGGTTTTGCTTTTAGGGAATAGTCTCGGTGTCCTTCTCGAACTATAAGGTGTCGCTCATGCATGGTGTTTCTCCTTTTGCAATTTCTAAGTTGCGTAAAACCCACGAGTGGGTGGCCAGGAGGTTAGAAACAGCAAAAGGCACTGCCCAGGGTATTTCCCTTTCGGGTATTGTATTCCCCCAGCCTCCCGGCCATAACAAACGGCCAAGCATCAGGCACAAAAAAACCGCACGTAGCACAGGTTGCGGTTTTGCCCGCCTTTTGGAGTTTCTAAGCTCCGTGGGAAAGAGCATAATCATGTGGGGTGGTTCTTGTCAAGCAGTTGTGCCAGCGCCATGGCCTAACCATCAAATCCAGCCGACGCCAAAAAGCGGCGCGGCTGATTTTTAGCGTTAGTGCGCCAAGCGAAGCTTGGTGTACCTTGCAAGGTGAAAGTCCTTGTCTAGTAAGGTCTAGCCAACCACTAGTATCGAGTGTTGCATCTGTTGCGGAGTTAGCGAATTGTTTCAGACTTTTCAGTTAAGAC
>JAFLJQ010000270.1 GCA_022712915.1 Gammaproteobacteria bacterium
GAGGATAATTGTAACAATGGATCGTTGGGATCAAGCTGTATCAGTAGATCGGTGCCAAACAGGTTGGTTTGGTGAAATTCGGTACTTTTTGTTAGCATTTTTTTTCATCATTTCGACCAGAAACGGGTTATATAGCTTAACCTTTACGGTCGGTATAATCAGCTTTTATTTGCTATAATTCGTTTGTTATCAAATAGTTATTGTGTTTTTAAGTGCTGACTATTTATTAAAACATCTGAGACAAGGACACCTTCAAGCTTATTTAATTCTGTCCGTGCTTTCCGACATAGACCCAAGCTCACCCACATCACTTTTTTGCAACTTGAATAAAACAACAACCAGCAATAAAGACATAAAAAACAACAAACTACCACTAACCCCTGCCGTCCATGGTGCACCTATAAGATCCGCGAATGTGCCCAGCGTTAATTGTCCGATAGACACCATACCTTGTAAACATATCGCAAACAGCGCCATTATCCGGCCACGCAAATAATCTGGCACCAACAATTGTATAAGGGCATTGCTAGAGGCATAAACCGTGGTAGAAGCAAAGCCGATCACAAATAAAATTGCTAAAGCAATAACAAAAATATCATTGAGGGCAAACACCACCAAACTCACCCCTACCGTAACAGCAGCTAAGGCCACACGCCGCTCCAGCAGTTGGAACTCACGTCGATTTGCCAATATTAACGCCCCGACCAATGAACCTGCCCCCAGCAAGCCCATGAAAATCCCTAAACTCTCTGGCCCACGTTCAAATACCTTGGCAACAAATATCGGCATCAATACCATAACAGAACCACCCAACAGGCTAACCGTAGCAACCAGGGCAAGCAGGGAACGAATCAATCGATGTTGCCAGGCATAATGCACACCAGACCATATACCGTTCGAGCCCGCTTGTTCATCACGTTTCGCAGGCATAGCGGGCAATCGCAAGGCAAACAAACTAAAAAATACAGCAATAAACGTCGCCGCATTAATCAGAAATACCGGCCCTTCTCCCACCAGGGCCACAAGCAATCCGGCACTAGCCGGGCCGACAAAACGTGCAAGATGAATCATGCTGGAATTAAGCGCAATGGCATTAGGCAAATCTTCACGCGCGATCAATTGCACAATAAAGGACTGCCGCACGGGTGTTTCTATTGCCTGCACCACCCCCAGAGCCAGTGCTAATAACAAGATGTGCCACGGTGCGACCCAACCACCCAACGTAAGGATACCCAGAGTTAAGGCCTGCAACATCGCCAGTATCTGCACAACGATCAGTAATTTAAACCGAGGAAAACGATCAGCAAGCCACCCACCATAGAGACCAAACAGCAAACTTGGCAACAGCGTTAAGGCACCTACCAACCCCAACATAAAACCAGATTCTGTCAAACGGTAAATTAACCAGACCTGGGCTACCGACTGCATCCAGGAGCCATTTTGAGATATCAGTTGTCCGAGAAAATAGATACGAAAATTACGGTGGCGCAAAGAACGAAAGGCGTATTTATTTATCACGGAAATCAATTTTATGTTAAAAGAAAATCAAGTTTCAAGTAGCTTCCCAGTGTAAGCAGTTGCAAGTAACAGTAAGGACAGAGCGATACAAGGTACAAACGCTTTACATGTATCTTCGATAAAAAAACCATCATCACCGCTATCATTATAATCCGTAAAATAAACAATTTAAGCCGTTAGTTGGCCCGTGTTTTAATACTAAACGCCATAATATCCAATAAATCACGCAAATCTAAAGCCGTTCGTCCCCTTTTGGCAAGGCTAATTATCCAGCAGATATGCTATTCAAGGCCATATTCAGGCATTTTGTCATCTGAGCATTGAAAGCACCACCTATCCAGAAATAATGAAAATTGACTTCAAGTGCAATAATAGATTTTAAGCAGTGGCTCTATGAATATAAAATCGTTATTAACAATAGTATTGTGTTGCATCACAATTTCATCTTGTGATAATGCAAGCGATGATGGAACGACTATATCAGGAATAGAGGAAACCGTTACCATCAATGAAACAGGGCAATACAACCTGACAATATCGGGCATCAATAATACTGTCACCGTTAAAACAGATAACACCATCAACAAACTGATTATTTCAGGGATAAACAACCTGCTGAAGATTGAAGGTAATACAACAGTAAAAGTATTTGAAGTATCGGGTTCAGATAACACCCTTTATGTACCTAATGGCTCTGGAATCAGCATCACAGATTCAGGAGCAGGAAATAGTGTTATCGAGCAGTAAGCCAAGTGATTAAGCAGTATATTTTCAACACTTGCCTGCCCCCTGCTTACTCATGCCATGGCAGCTCGCCCAGCAATAATGTTTTATGTTGTTGTAATTTTTCATAAACAAACTGCATAAACACCTTCACCTTAGCACTATGCCGAAGATCTGGGTGGGTTAACAACCAGATCTCATAACTGGGTAATACTTTGCCGGGTGACACACGTCGTAACTGAGGGACAACATCGGCCATGAAACAAGGCAGCATGGTCATGCCCACACCGGCCTTTGCCATTTCAATTTGCAGGCTATCGTTGTTAACAGTATGCCGTAGTGAGCACTGACTAAAATCACTCTCCTCTACCCACCAGGGGATTGGGTTGTTATCTCCCCAACCAATCCAGCGCATCGCTTCAGGGTTGTTTTTATATTTTTTAATATACTCCAACGAGGCATACACTGACTTGGTGTACGTTAAAACCTTACGGCCAACAAGATGCTCTGGTGGCTGATCCGTAATGCGCATTGCCACATCGGCTTCTCTGCGTGTTAGGTTCAGATTTCGATTTGAAATGGCAAGATCAAGTTCAATCTCGGGATATATTTGACAAAATTCGGCCAAAACAGGGGCCATTAAATGAATGGCAAAAGGCTCGGGCATGGTGACACGCAACTCACCACTCAGCTGTAGGTTTTTCCCCTGCACCTTTCGATCGAGCATTAATACTTCACTCTCGATTCGCTCTATTGAGACCAACATATCCACACCGGCCGGCATTAAAGTATAACCGCTGTTTGCGCGATTGAAGAGACGCATGCCCACCTGCTCTTCATAAGCATTAATTCTGCGTGAGACAGTCGAATGATTAACCTTCAGTGACTCCGCCGCACTGCGAATGGTGCCGTTACGGGCCACAGCGAGAAAAAATTGTAAATTATTCCAGTCCATCAATGCAATTTTGCACCAAACTGTTGCAAATTTCAAAACATGCCTCTAAACAAAACTCAGCAAAGAGATTATAATGCATTTACTTACAACAAGTTAGGTGCAGAAGATGAAAAAAGAAGGGATGAGTTTTTTCGAATGGCAAAGGCGATTTGATAACGAAGAAGCCTGCAAAGACTAT
>JAFLJQ010000061.1 GCA_022712915.1 Gammaproteobacteria bacterium
CCCAGGCCTATTGCCGATATCGCCAGTGAGCCACTGGCAATGACTCCCGTTGTTGCTCCAGCTAGTGAGGTAATTCGTTTGGCATGAATGTCACCATCAAATACTTCCTCTACAAATTTTCTAACATCCTTATGTTCAAAACCCTTACGAAAGCGTTGTTTCATTTTTCTCATCTGGTTCTATAATGCGGGGAGGGTATTTTCCAACATTTTTGCCGGTTAATGGATCAATTCTTTCTATAGGGCGATCAAGAAAATGAGGGGATCCTTAAGGGGTAGGATACCAGTTTTGTGATTGGGTTTTTCTACAGCCTCGTTATGTGAAATATTAAAAATCGGTTCAGAGGATATATCAATGTCTAGTACTTTTAGTGGAAAAGGAAGCTGCCTTTGTGGTGACGTTAGTTTTATCGCGAATAACGCAAGTAAAAGTGTTGGTGCTTGTCACTGTAATATGTGTAGAAAATGGGGCGGTGGGCCTTTAATGGCAGTTGACTGCGGTACAGATGTTACATTTGAGGGTGAAGAAAATATATCCGTTTTCAACTCGTCTGAATGGGCTGAACGCGGCTACTGTAGTAAATGTGGTAGCCATCTATTTTACCGTATAAAAGAAAGCAAGCAGCACATGATAGCTGCGGGTCTATTCGATGATAATTCATTGTTTGAATTCAATCATCAGGTATTCATTGACGAAAAGCCCTCATATTACTGTTTCTCTAATAAAACAAATGAAATGACAGGCGACGAAGTGCTTGCTAGATATGGTTCACCATAGGAATAAACACATAACAAGTGACTATGGTGTCAACCTCCCGTTTGTCGCTCCAATTTTGGTTCCCGAACTTACCCGGGCACCCACTTTAAGAAATTAAATAGTATTAATTAAAATCATGACTTTATGTTTATTTAAGAAGGGCCAGTCTCAAATCGAAGTATCACAAATAGAGCGGCTTATGTTGGGTGTCCGATTAAGCTAAGAAAAAATATGATTGGCAGAAAAGAGATGACATGAACAGGATTCAACCCATAGTCAACATCTGCATGAATGGGCCAAATACATGAGCCCGTTTTTCTCAGCAGTCTGCTGGTTGAGTGCTTACCTGGTATTTGTATTGGCACCGTTACTCGTGCTTTTAATTGGCCCCGTGCCACCTGGTTCTGGATTTTGGTGGGATTTCTCCATGGCGCTGGGATTTTCAGGTATGGCGATAATGGGAGTGTTATTTTTCCTTACTGCCCGTTTTCGGCGTGCCTGTGCCCCCTTTGGAATTGATATTATCTACTACTTTCACCGGTATATGGCGGTCTTTGCCTTTGTACTAATTTTTTTGCACTACCTTATTATCCGTATTAACAATGTAGAAGCTCTGGGGACAAGCAATCCCATGCAGGCATCCTGGTACATGACCGCCGGCCGTGTATCCCTAACGCTACTTACTTTGCTGCTCATTACTTCATTGTGGCGTAAACCGTTGTGTATCCATTACGATGAATGGCGTATGTTACACATCGGTTTAGCTGTGGCTGTTTTTTTGCTATCGCTGGGGCATATTGAGGGTGTGGGTTATTACATTCATGCCCCTGCCAAGCACTGGCTATGGAGTGGTTATACCCTGTTTTGGGTTTTACTTATTGTATATATAAGATTGATCAAACCCTGGCAAATGCATAACAAACCCTATCGGGTAATGGAGCGACGACAGGAACACGGTAACAGCTGGACTCTCTCTTTGGAGGCCGACGGCCATGAAGGGATGCGTTTTAAACCCGGTCAGTTTGCCTGGCTGACGTTGCGGGCATCTCCCTGGCACGTCAAAGAACATCCTTTTTCCATCTCCTCCAGTGCCACTCATCCAGAGCGGCTGGAATTCACCATCAAAGAGTTGGGAGACTTCACCCGCACCATTAAACAGACTCAGGTCGGTGAGATTGCTTATCTGGATGGCCCGTATGGTGTCTTTAGTGTGGATCAATATCCTGCTGCATCCGGCTTTGTCTTCGTTGCAGGCGGTGTCGGTGCGGCGCCCATTGTTAGCATGTTGCGTACCCTGGCAGACAGACATGAGCAGCGACCACTGCACTTTATTTATGGCAACAAACATTGGGATAACGTAATTTTCAGAGAAGAACTAGAGAGCCTGAAAGAACGCCTGAACCTGCATCTGACGCATGTATTAGCAGAGCCACCACCGGACTGGAAAGGGGAGTCTGGTCTCATTACAACGAAGCTGCTAAAGAAAATCCTCCCTGACAATACACAGAAGTATGAGTATTTTCTCTGCGGCCCCAAGCCCATGAGTGATGTGGTGCAGCAGGGGCTGCACACCCTGCAAGTACCTCTGGGTCAGCTCCACTTTGAACTCTTTGATATGGTTTAGGGAGAGAGCATCATGCGTGAACAATGGGCCAGATATATTGCATTATTGACCGGAGTATTGGTGTTACTGCTGGCAATGATATTTGCCTTAATTCAGAATCCCTCGAAGCCACCAGCTAGTATGGTGGGTGGAGTTGGCAACAAACAGTCCCCTATCATGACATCCCCCCAAGTCGATGTGAAAAAACAAGCATTAATAGCCACTGGCCGCAGCGTTTTTGAAACACAAGGATGCATGCTCTGTCATTCAATCGCAGGTAAAGGCAATCCCCGTAGCCCATTGGACGGAGTAGGGGGACGATATTCAGCAGAAGCAATCCGACAATGGATCCTTGCTCCAGTAGAACTTAAAAATAAATTACCAGCACGCGCCTTCCAGGCCAAACAAACCTATCGTCACCTGCCTGTTGAAGAGCTTGATGCTTTGGTTGCTTACCTGAAAAACCTGAAGAAAGAATACTAGCGCGTCTTTGCGAGTAAACACTGAAAAATTAACCTACCCGGACACCGACTTTAAGAAATTAAATGGTATTAATTAAAATCATGACTTTATGTTTATTTAAGAGGGGCCAGTCTCAAATCAAAGTATCACAAATAGAGCAGCTTATGTTGGGTGTCCAGTTAAGCATCGGTATAAAGCGAAGTGTGCGAAGCCGCATAAGACTTGCTTGATGCGGTCTTACGCACACTTCGCTTTAGGCCAAAATTTATGTCTTTACGATTTAATTTTTCGGTAGTGGCAAGCAAACTGGTCGTATAAATGAAAACGATTAAACATCACCAACTCGGACACCCATCCCAACCAATTTCTGTAAATGTATTAAAAACAAAGGTTTCACGATTCTGTTCTGCTGCTGTTTGCTTATAATGGGTGTCCGGTTAACACTCGCGAGAGATGGTCTGGAGGAAGCCAGATGCAAAACTGCAAGCTGATGAACAAAAACATCATATGAGGTGTAGGCTGAAGGTGAGAGGGCACAAGACATCGAAGCCACGGGATTTAACGGCTAGCGTAAATGATGCCGTGACGTGGGGGACAGTTCATGCTTTTATCTGGGGGCTCTGCTTAACAAGTGATCGATGGATAACCTGTGAGGCTCTGGTTTATAAGTGCCTTGGCTTCTTTGAGTCTCCACTGGTAGATAGCCTGAAAAATAGGATTTAAATTAAAAAAGCCCCGTCCAAAGGACGGGGCTACTACTAATCAAAACATCATTCAAAAAAGACTTAAGGAACTGTCACCAGACCTCCTTCCAGAGTGTTGTTGGTTTCATCTGATTCAATGTTAAAGTTAACTACAGCATCGGCGTTCATACGAACATAGTAATCACCAGAGTTAAGTGTCTGCCACAATACCTTGGTAATCGTCAGAGTGGTCTCGGCACCCGCCTCCAGTGATATTAAGCTATCATAATCAAGGCTCGCAGAATCACTTCCATCCACCGCTATCAGCCAGCTTTTCACGTACGTGCTTACTGACGCGATAGTACCAATATTTTTTACCGTCGCAGTAATGGTCAATTGTTCTCCCACTAGAGTAGCTGATAAGGCTGTGATAGTCAGGTCGGCATAAAGTGGCTGGTTTTGCAGGAGAATCTGACCACTCCTGTTAACATTATTCATCGTATCCTGCTCCAGAAAGGCGTTATCATAGTTGGCGATCACGCCAATATAATACTCACCATTCGGTACAGTATCGGGTGCGTTGGCCGTAAATACCACGCTCTCCTCAGCACCAACGGCCAGAGCAGCCGTTGCCTGGGTTCCAAGGAAAATATCAGCCGTTGTAATCACCGTATCCGTTGAAAGATAAATACCCGCCACACTGGAACTGGCTGGAACATCACCCTGATTACGTATGGTGATAGTCGCAGACAACGCATTACCCGTCACACTGCCTGGCACGTGATCCGCCACCAAATCCGGCCTTGGATTGACCGTCACGGTTGTACTACTGGCCAAAGTGTTATTGGTCTCATCCGTCTCAGCAACTCTATTGTACTGATCTGCCTTTACACCGATGTAGTAATTTCCAGGATTGCTAGTAACACTTGAGTCCAAAGTCTTGGTTATTGTCAGAGTTCTCTCTGAATCCGCAGCCAGACCGTAAACAGTGCTCGTACCCAGGTAAAAATCACTACCATCAACTACCGTATCTGCCGATAAGTAGACCCCTCCGGACGTGGTACGGGCAGGAATGTTACCCGTATTTTTTACTGTCGTGGTAACCGTCAATTGGTTACCCACCAGAGAGCCTGACACGGCCGTAATAGTCAGATCACGGCTGGGAGAAATGGTCGTGGTCGAGTACAGGAGGTTGTTAGTCTCATCGAACTCACTATGAGGATCATAACCGGTATCCACCTTCATACCGACGTAATAAGTGTCGGGATTAACATCCGTACCCAATGATTTGGTAATCGTCAGTACGGTCTCTTCACCTGCAGCCAGTGCCGCAAACGCGCTATAACCAAGGCCAGCACCAGCGCCACCATCCACCGACCGCAAGTAGCTACTCACATACCCACTCCTCGATGCATCTTGGCCAATGTTTTTTATCGTTGCGGTGATGGTCACCTGGTCTCCCGCCAGAGTACCCGAAATTTCCGTTACGGTCAGATCGACATATATCGGTACACTTAGCGTTTCAGTACCGATAGCGGAAGAGAAGGTCAACACCTCTTCTGGTTCTGTAGGTATCCAATTAGCGGTGAAAACACCGTCATTGGCAACCACATCCGGTGCAACACCATCATCTAACAGATTGGTCATCACCCCAGTTGATGTTGTGGCGGTCACTGGACCAACCGGTGAAGCGCAATTAATACTTTGCACTGACAGGATCGTGGCGGTACCAACCGTATAATCCTCAAAGTGTTTTGGGTATTGCAACACCGAAAAAAGGGGACTATCCACACAGCTGACGGAACCGCTGGCACTGATGCGCTTACCCGTGACAGTAATGTCATTCAGTGATGCCGTATCCGTCCCCCCTGTCAGGATCAGGTTTTTGATTTCACTCCAGCTTCGGTTTAAATCCTGTGCCTGCAACAAGGCTGCCAGACCGGCAACATGTGGAGAAGCCATCGAGGTACCGCTATAGCTTGCATATCCATTACCTGGAATTGAGGAGAGGATATCGACACCCGGTGCACCAACATCGACACTACGGCGGCCATAACACGAGAAATATGCCCTGTTATCGTTGTGATCCGTTGCTGCCACAGAAATGATGTTCAGCAAATCATAACTTGCGGGGTAACCTGCCAATTCTGGCTTATCATTATCACAATCGGCATTGCCCGCTGCAGCGACAAACAAAATACCACTCTGCCGTTGGGCATCAATGGCATCACTCAAAACCTGCGAATAACAGTTGTGGCAACCCCAACTGTTATTGCTTGCTACAATATTTTCGCCCCGATCCTTAAGTGCTTTAATATAAGTCATACACTCAATGGCACCCGAAGTATAACCACTGCCTGATGCATCAAGAAATTTACAAGCTAGAATTTTAACATCCCAATTGACACCGGCCACACCGATACCGTTGTTACCCACCGCACCAATGGTGCCGGAAACATGAGTGCCGTGCCCATTATTATCCATCGGGTCGGAGTCATTGTTGATAGCATCAATCCCATAAACATCATCAACATAACCATTGGCATCATCATCAATACCATTACCCGCAATCTCCTGACTATTGACCCAGGCATTGGCCGCCAGATCTTCATGGTTGTAATCCACACCCGAATCAATAACAGCAACAATGACACTGCTATCACCGGTGGTCACATCCCAGGCTGCTGTGGCCTGGATATCTGCTCCAGCTGTGCCACCTGTCTGTCCCGTGTTGGACAATCCCCATAAGCTACTGAAATGCAAATCATCGGGGATAGTGGCATTGGTCTTAATAATATAGTTCGGCTCAGCATACTCTACATTAGGCGAACGCTGATACGCGGCAATGGCCTTCTCTACCGTCAAGCCTTTGCCAATTTTGATATGTTCCAGACGTAACGATGAAAATTCTTTGATCTTTTTAGAACCATGCTTGTCATGCAAGTAACGGCGGCTCTCTCCCTTGGCCCCGGGTTTAAACTTCACCAACAACTCATCGGGTTTATAATTCTTCTTTGATTCACTTGCTGGCTTGCCAGCGTCTGTTTTAGGTGCCGCATAAACATTCAGTAAAGAACCGGCTGATACAAATATGCCGATGGTTAATAGCAGCACATTAATCTTGGATGTTCTCTTTATTTTCATCTTGGTGATCTCCCTATATTTTGGTTGTTATTTTTTGTCAACCTGCCAAAAGACAAAATATTTTACAGAGTCATACATTAATGCTTGGCCATACAACAGGATTATTATCTCAGTAGCACAGACGGCCTATTTGCACCTGATATGCAGTGACACACAAGGAGTCATACCCGCAAAGTAAATCCTCGGGCATTCCTGTTCAAGTTGTGGTGTTGATATCCCGAATGTGCTTTGAATGAGTCCCTCCCAATTATATGTCCTTCAACTTCCGCTGATGCAAAAGCTGACTATACGCTAATGACATACACACATTGTTTTGTTGATGCAGTCCACATACAAGCCAAACATGTTTTCACTTTCATAATATATTTTTTACAATTGAGAACCCAATCACAAACCTACGCTGATGCAATAAAACAATTCTTAAAAGGAGATGAGATTAAACACCTCAAAACTATGCACATAAACTTGTATAAATAGCAGCGCTGAAACAGTAGCGCCATACAGGAGCCAGCCCGATCTGTTGCAGCCCAATGTTGTTTGATATCGAAGTCAATGCAGATGGCGTTTAATCAGACACCCATCTTAATAAATACCTGGTAATGTATAAATAACAGTATGTTAGAGTGTTTTCTTAGTGTGGGTGTCTTGTTTAACTTTTCCTTCACCACCTTTTCTCCAAGTTAAGTCAGTAAACCCCATCTCATCAAGTAGATGAAATACTAATTTTTCAAAATCAACAGCTTATGTGGACATCCACTTTAAGAAATCAAATGTTATCAAATAAAATCATGACGTTATGTTTATTAAAAAGTACTTATGTTGCGTGTTAACCGGACACCCAACTTAAAGCTGCCCTACTTGGGCTACCCATGCTTTAAACCCTCTCCTCTTAAATAAATATAACCTATTGATTGTTAACAATAATGCATTATTCATTAAGATGGGTGTCCGGTTTAGTTGCTTTGGGGCTCCTGACTTTATTAGGAAGCTCTAAATACAACACCTGGATATACCCGGGTGAGGGGGGGAGGCAGTTATAGTGCACTTTTAAAAATCCACTGAAACAGTGCTGGCTGCGTTAATAACAAGCGCAAAATGCTCATTTACATGAAAATTATTTACTCCCGCCCATCCATGGGCTTCGCGAAATAGGGCCATTCATGTACAAAGCTGCGCTTTTTCGCTTGTTTCTGCCTTGCCATCATCTGCTTAATTAAATTTTTAGAAGCGCCCTATAGCGACGATGTCAGATATTATTCATAAAAGGCTGGAGCCTTTTTAAGTGCGTCAAACTGTTCTTTATCATGTTGAATCCAAA
>JAFLJQ010000145.1 GCA_022712915.1 Gammaproteobacteria bacterium
GACAGATGGTTTATGAGCTGCTTCCTCGTATGAAGGAAGAGTGGTTAACCAAGATTATGAGCGCATTTATTGGGAAAATTCAGGAGCATCGTGCACTATCAGTTGTTTTTTCGGCTGTCTGATATGAGGGGATGCTTAAGAGGTACAGGTAGTTACGATGATAGAGGCGCGGCTAACACCAAAAATACAAAAAACACCGTTATAGAGGTAATGGGTGAATACTACCTCAACAACATGCAGAGTATTGGTGGCACTTTTAAACAAACATCTGGTGATGATAATGGATATATGGGACAGGCCATTGCCGTTCACGGAAAATTTTTCTTTACACCCAAATTTTCTGTTGCAACTAAAATACGTCAATTTTCAGGCGATGAAACGAGTTTTGACGACGATACTATAAACGCCAATATGCGTTTTTAATAGTAAAGCCCGAATGTCACAATAGACATTCGGGCCTTTCTTTATAACCTACTAACTTTAATAATCTTGAATTCATATCAATACTAACGCCTATGAAGAATGGTCTCCCGATGGCCAAAGGGTTTCCAACTCGGGGCAATTACATTAGGCATGGTGGAGCGATTAAGTAGACGTGCCGGGGCAACGGCAAATTCCCCATAACGTTGGTTGATCAGGTCGGTCACTTGGTTGGCGATGCTACGATCGGGCATATTCACTTCTGAAAATAATTCTAGCTGACCATTCTTTAATTTTGGGTCTAGCGCACCGACATGTATCTGATGAATACCTTGTCCCTGCCAACACTCTTCGATAACTTGTTTGCACAGTTCATAGATAATCAAACCATCATTAACCGGTAAAGGTGTTTGCATTTTTAACCCTAACCAATCATCGGTGCTACGTAAGCCAATACTAAAGGATCGCGCCACCATGCCATGTCGTCGTAGTCGGGCACCGACCTTTTCACTCATGTGCAATAAAAAAGTCAATAACACCTGCACACATTTGGTGTTGGGTGGGATCACCTTGCCGTGGCCGATAGTTTTGGGGGCTGCCACCGAGGTAATAATTTTTGCCGGATCCTTTCCCTGACACATATACCAGATACGCCGTCCAACATTACCAAAGCGTTTGCCCAGTTCACCAATTGGCAGGTGGATCATATCACCACATGTATGCACCCCCCGTGCGGCGAGGAAGCTACCAATACCTTGGTTAATACCGCACAGCTCCATCACCGGCACATCACGCAGACGTTCTTCTGCCTCCCACGGTGGGATAATGGTCAGGCCATCCGGTTTGTTTAACTTAGCGGCATATTTGGCCGTGGTCTTGTCACCACTTAGGCCCAGTGAACAACGGAGCTTCGACACCTCAACCACTCTTGCCTTGGTCATCTCGGCGATATTCTCTGGCGAACCGTGTAATTTCTGCACATGGGTAATATCAAGAAAGGCCTCATCAACAGAAAAAATTTCAATATCCGGGGTAATGTCCTGCAAAGACTGCATAATAGCGATCGATACCTCGGCGTAACGCTCGGGGCGGGAGGGTCGCTGTATTAACGTTGGGCACAACGCCAGTGCTTCACGCATGCGCATGCCGGTCTTGATACCCTGACATCTGCCTTCATAGGATGAGGTGATAATACAGGTGCCTTGTACGCCATTGGTGACACCAACAGGTTTACCTTGTAGTTCCGGGAAATCTAGTTGTTCGATGGAGGCAAAGAAGGCATTCATGTCCACCAAAATAATAGCGCGCTCCCAGAAATGAGAAGAATCATGTGCCATGGCGCACCCGGTTTAACCCATATTTCTCACCAGGGGATGAAATGACAGTTCTCGGTCATCCTGGCCTTGACCATATTCATGTTGCCTATGTGCATCATTACGTAAAAATTTAAATTCACAAAAATTTTCCGGCGCAGTAGGAACCATGGAGCAACAATGTGTATTTCCAGCGGAGAACTTTGCTTCCCCCCTAGCAAGGTGATATTTTGCGAGTTCAACGATTAACCGAGGACTCATCATCCTGGTCGGCCTGCGTATTTAACGATAGGATCGTAACTGGCCTACCAATACCCCCTGAATACGCACCCGCTCGGGGGCAAACACCATGGGTTGCAGGTCAGGGTTTTCCGGGCTGAGCTCGATCTGCCCGTCGGCATAACGCTTGAAGCGTTTAAGCGTCGCCTCTTCTTCATCGATCAGGGCAACGACGATATCACCATAGTCGGCCCGCTCCCGAGCCTCAATAATGACAATGTCACCATCCAAAATGCCCACCCCGATCATCGACTCACCCTTTACTTGCAGGGCATACGTCCGTTCACCGACAAACATCTCGGCAAGGTTGATCTCTTCCTGATCGGGGATAGCTTCAATAGGGTGGCCAGCGGCGATCCGACCCACTAATGGGAGGGTCGAGGGTTGGGTATGGCGGGTATCAGTAAGTCGAATGCCCCGCCAGCCACGTTCAGTTTGCTCCAACTTGCCCTTCTGCCGCAGGGATTGTACATAGCGGTGTACCGTCCCCTTGGAATTAACACCAATAGCCTGACCGATCTCGGTCATGGTCGGTGCTTCACCATGGCGGGCAAGGTACTCCCGGATAAATTCCAGCATGCGATTTTCCAGGGAAGTGAGCATATAAATGTTCTCCATAAGTTCTCTACTATAGAGAACGTTTAGAGAACAGTCAAGCCTTCACATACCAATAGCGGATTAAAATTCTTGGCCTTAATACAGCGGCTGTCCTATTAGATATTAAATCTATCTAAAAATATAAATCGGCAGGGACACAAAGAGGTACATTGATTTGTTTATGTATTTTAAAAAAGGAGAACTTATCCAGAATATTCAAACTCATTTTTTATTAAACACCCAAAATCAACAACCACCCGCAGAGCGGGTGGTATGATGAAAGCCCCCAAAGGGGGCTATTAAAGTCCTTCTAGTCGCATCTGCTCCTGGCGTTTCTCTTCTACTTCCTGGTTCCGTATATACTTGCGAATCACTTCTTCATC
>JAFLJQ010000240.1 GCA_022712915.1 Gammaproteobacteria bacterium
TATGTACAGTTAAGTGGATATAGTAAATCAGAGCTTATTGGAAGTAGGCACAGTATTATAAGGCATGAAGATATGCCACAGGAATATTTTGATGACTTATGGTTTCAGCTTACAAATGCAGGAATTTTTAGAGGAACACTAAAAAATCATAAAAAAAATGGAGACTACTTTTATATTGATGTAACCATAGTTAAAATTACGGATCCTTCCAGTAGCTCTATTGAGTACATGTCAGCACTTTTCATGTCTCATACCCATTTCAACTTCCTCAAGCCTTTATGTGCCAGATAAATACAAGGTTTTTTAGATTATTAGCGGGACAGCAGTGAAGGTGAGTATGAGGTTTGTGTCTATTTTATATTTTTTTTCATTGCAGCCAAAGGGCATAAATGAAGTGCGCTTTATGCAACGTGATAGTTTTGTGATGAATCCGAGGCTTTGATATGTCATCTTTATGTAGGGGATGCCTTTTAGCCGTGATAAAATAATTGCTAGCTTGGTGTATCCAATATTTCGCAGTTAATTTAGCAATTAATTTTGTTATATCGTTCATCTAGACTTTCTAGTATTCCCCGTTGTTTATTGATAAAGTTAACAATCAAGGAAGGATCACCGCCGATCTGGAGTTCGTGAACATTGCGGATGAAACAAAGAGATTCCCATTGGGCTGTGGGTGTCTGCGTTGTTTTTTTAAATGGGAGCGGTAGAGAAAGTTGCTTCTTCCATAATAGTTCGGTATATACTTGGCAGGTTTTGTCAACCTTACGCGTGTTAAACGCATTACCTGAGAAAAAGAGTCAGGAGCAGAAAGTATGAACAAGAAATTTATGGCAATTACGGTTATCGGTGCGATTGCCCCTATGGTGGTACATGCTGAACCCACTGTTTATGGTCATGGGCAGGTTGAATACGCAAGTTTTAGTGGCGCTAATACCGGTATTGCTATGACCGATAATGCCCGGGGTCGTGTCGGTGTCAAAAATGCCGAAGACCTGGGCAATGGCATGATGGCCCTGTTTAAGGCCGAGTTTCAGGTTGATTTTGCGGATGGTGAAGTGGATGAGGGTAACAAGGTCGATGAAGCCGTCGTCGATGCAGATTGCAATGGCGATGGAGACAAGACGGATACCGCTGCATGCACCATAGATCGACAGACGCTGAGCAAGCGCGAAATGATGATTGGTCTCAAGGCTGGTTTTGGACAAATTGAAGTTGGCCGTTTGAAATCACCCTATAAATACACCGGCGGTATAAAGTATGACCCTTATGTCACCACGGTACATGAAGCGCGTGGTGTAGTCATGTCTGGTGCTGCAGGCAATAACAGCAGTTATGGCCACAACGGATTTATCAGTGAGGCTGTTTCTTATCTGAACAATTTTGGTTCGTTACAAATCTGGGTTTTGCATAGCCCTGACACCGGTGGCCCTGACGTGGATAATGCACCAAAGGGCACGGTTGCCGCCATAACCTACCAAAAAGGCAGTATCCATGCCTTTGTTAAAAATGTAACTGACGGTGTAACAGGTGAAGCTGAATACAAGGCGACAGCATACGGCACCAAGATAAAATTTGGCGGAGTGGATATTGCTTTGCAGGCGGAAAAATCTGAACGAAACAATATTGAAACCGATTACCTATTTGTAAATCTCAACTCGATTCTGGGTAATAATATCTTTACGTTGAATTATGGTACAAAAGAAACAGGTACGGATGATACGACCAAGACGACGGTTGCCGTTGCGCACAAGTTCAGTAAAAAGACTCGCGTTTGGGTTGGTCATACGAATGTCGACGACACTGCTGGAAATTACTCAGTGACCTCTATGGGGCTGCGGGTCGATATCTAA
Source organism: Gammaproteobacteria bacterium (assembly GCA_022712915.1). Taxonomy (GTDB): domain Bacteria; phylum Pseudomonadota; class Gammaproteobacteria; order UBA6429; family Thiohalophilaceae; genus JAHEDB01. Next base: position 1,851 of record JAFLJQ010000240.1, read on the forward strand.
TAATAATTAGATACAATGTAGTACTTGAATGGGATCTTCGGATCCCATTTTTTATATTTGAAGGTCGTGACCAGAGGTGGGCAAAAAAGAGTTCGTTGAGATCGTCTGTGTCACAATTTATAATTCTGTCATTGCCCGTGACTGTTTGGATCAGCATATGAAATACTACTGCTGTCCCGTTAAGTATATAATTGATTTAAAGATCTAAACCATAAAGGGCGCAAAGGATCTCAACGTTATTTTGTTTTTGTATTAGAGGACAATTAGAGGTTATTCGAAACTTCAAGCTCATTTTTTATGAAATGCCTGATTTATTTTTTCTTTGCGACTTTTCCGGTAAAGTGTGTTTGACGAGCACTTTTCATGATCTCATACCCATTTCAATCTCCTCATGCCGTTAAATGCCCGGTAGATAACATAATTTTTAGATTATTAGTGGGATAGCAGTGATGAAATACGATCTTTCTCTATTCTTTGCTATGCTTTTTTGTCTGTATCTTGCCCCTGTTCCTGTCCAAAAGACGTGCTAATATTCGTTTCCTGAACCTGTTTTTACCGAGAAATCATGTCTAACACCCGCATCCGCGAAATTCCCTACAACTACACTTCTTTTTCCGACCGGGAAATCGTCATTCGTTTTCTGGGTGAGGAGATGTGGTCGGTGCTCAATACCCTGAGAGGGGAAAGGGTGACGGGGCGCTCGGCAAGAATGTTGTTTGAGGTGCTGGGGGATATGTGGGTCGTGGTGCGTAACCCCTTTATCCAGGATGATCTGTTGTCTAGTTCCAGTCGACTTGGCTCTTTGGTTCATGCCCTGCATCATCGACTGGATCAGATCATGGCCCGTGCCGAGGATAATGATCAGGCGCTTAGCCTGGTAACCCGGGCTCGTGTAGCTGTACTCGAATTCGAGGCCTGGTTTCCTGCCCAGGCCAAGTTGCGTAAAGCGATTTTGCATCGTTTGGGCAAGGTTACGCGCATGGACAATATTTGTTTTGATGGTCTGGCCCGTGTCTCCCACGTTACCGATGCTTCCGATTGGCGTGTGGAATTTCCACTGGTGGTCGTCAATCCCGATTCCGAACAAGAGGTGCAACAGGTGGTTGCCGCCTGCCTGGAGCTCGGCGTTGGGATCATCCCCCGTGGTGGTGGCACAGGTTATACCGGAGGAGCCGTTCCTCTGACAAACAACTGTGTTGTCATTAACACGGAAAAACTCGATAGCCTGAGTGCCGTTAGTGTTGAGACCTTGGCGTCAGAATCCCCGCTCCATTCGATCTCTGCTGCGGTTATCAGTACCGGGTGTGGTGTGGTAACACGTCGTGTTGCCGAACGGGCAGAAGCCGCAGGTTATGTATTTGCAGTTGATCCCACTTCCCAGGATGCCTCCTGTATTGGTGGCAATGTGGCGATGAATGCCGGTGGTAAAAAGGCAGTACTATGGGGCACGACACTGGATAATTTGGTGTCCTGGCGTATGGTGACAGCGGATGGTAACTGGTTGGAAGCGGAACGCCTTAATCACAATCTGGGCAAGATCCATGAGCAGGCCGAAGTCGTGTTTCGCATTAACAAATTTGCGGCCGATGGCAAAACGGCATTGAACGAGCCTGAATGGTTGCGCATTCCAGGTGTCCGTCTGCGTAAGCTGGGATTGGGCAAGGATGTCACCAATAAATTTCTTGAAGGCCTGCCGGGTGTCCAAAAAGAGGGTTGCGACGGTATTATCACCTCGGCTCGCTTTGTGGTTCATCGTATGCCGAGGTTTATTCGCACCGTGTGCCTGGAATTTTTTGGTAGCGATCTGCGTAAGGCCGTGCCAGCCATTGTTGAAACCAAGGATTATCTGGATGGTCTTGATAATGTGCAACTGGCCGGTATGGAGCACCTTGATGAACGTTATGTGCGAGCGGTAAATTATACCACCAAGGCGGCTCGGCAGGATCTTCCCAAAATGATTTTGCTAATTGATGTCGTGGGTGAGGATGAGCAGGCTGTTATACAGTCTGCTGATCATGTCGTGGCGATGGCGGCTCGGCGTGAAGGGGAAGGGTTTATCGCCATCAGTGCCGAGGCACGTAAACGGTTTTGGGAAGACCGGTCAAGAACGGCAGCGATTGCAGCCCATACCAATGCCTTCAAGATCAATGAAGACGTGGTGATCCCCTTGCCCCGGCTTGGCGATTATAACGATGGTATTGAACGATTTAATATCGAGCTTTCAACCCGTAACAAGCTACAGATTATCGACGCCGTATTAAGCTATCTGGATAGTGATATACCCGAGTTAAGCTCGGTCGTTGCTGGTCAGGTGCCAGAAGACCGAGATGAAGAAAGCGCACAACTGATACAAAAGAAGCTGGCCGCGGCAAGGGTGTTATTAAAATCCGTTCAGCAACAATGGCAGAAACTGCTGGATGATATGGATAAACCGGCCAGTCAGTATGAGGATATGTTGACTGAATCAGCGCGCAACGAACTACTCGCGGATGATACGGTTTTTCGGTTATTACAACGCCGCTCTTTTCGAATTTCATATCGTCAGAGCGTGGAGTGTCCATTAAAATCCATCTTTAGCGGTAAGGAATTTGCGGCACTACGTGAACGGCTCGACAAGATCCACGCAAAAAATCATTCCAGTCGTTTGTTTGTTGCGACACATATGCACGCCGGTGATGGCAACGTGCATACCAATATTCCTGTTAATTCCAATGACTATGCCATGCTGCATGAGGCTGAGCGGGTGGTGGCCAGGATCATGCGTCTGGCTGAATCTCTGGGCGGAGTGATATCCGGTGAGCATGGTATTGGGATTACCAAGCTGGCCTTTCTGGATAAAGGCATTATTAAGGAATTTGCCGATTACAAAAAGCAGGTTGATCCAGACAACGTATTTAATCCCGGTAAGCTTATGCTCGGGGCCGATCTAAAAAATGCCTATACGCCCTCCCTGCGACTGGTTGAACAAGAGGCCTTAATCCTTGAAGCGAGCGAGTTGGGTGAGCTTAATATGGCCATCAAGGATTGTCTGCGTTGTGGCAAATGTAAGCCAGTGTGCAGTACCCATGTGCCTCGCGCCAATCTGCTCTATTCGCCGCGTAACAAGATCCTTGCCACGGGCTTGATCATTGAAGCCTTTTTATATGAAGAACAAACCCGGCGTGGTATTTCAATCCGCCATTTCAAAGAGATGAATGATGTGGCCGATCACTGTACGGTTTGTCACAAGTGTTTGAATCCCTGTCCGGTAAATATTGATTTTGGTGAAGTCTCGATCAGTATGCGCACGATTTTGCGTAATCATGGTAAAAAGAATCGAAATATTGGTACCTGGCTTGGGATGTTATATCTGAATGTGTCGGATCCTTTTGCGATTACTCTGATTCGTAAATCGGCTATTCGCCTTGGCTATCGTATGCAACGTCTGGCCTATACTGTTGCTCGCCCATTTTTGTCTCAGCAACGAAAATCAAGGCCACAGGCCACTACGGGTAAAAGTGGTGCTACCAGCCAACTGGTGAATTTTGTTAAAACACCGATGCCCAATGATGTGCCGGCGAAGACTATGCGTGCCTTACTCAACCTGGAAGATGCCAAGACCGTTGCGATTCTGAGTGATCCGGCCAAGCTTACCGATCATTCCGATGCGGTCTTTTACTTTCCTGGCTGCGGCTCGGAACGCCTGTACAGTCAGGTAGGTTTGGCGACCCTGGCCATGCTTTGCGAGGCTGGCGCCGAGACTGTTTTGCCACCGGGTTATCTATGTTGTGGTTATCCGCAAACCGCCGGTGGTGATGCTGCGCGAGGCAAGAAGATGTCGGTAGACAATCAGGTTTTGTTTCATCGAGTGGCCAACACGCTCAATTATATGGACATCAAGACGGTTATTGTCTCTTGTGGTACTTGTATGGATCAGTTGCAAAAATATCAGTTTAACAAGATCTTTCCTGGTTGCCGCCTGCTGGATATTCACGAGTATTTGATGGAAAAAGGCATTCAGTTATCTGAACCGACAGACATAAAATATCTTTACCATGATCCCTGTCATACACCGATGAAGACACATAACCCAGTACGGGTTGCCTCAAGCTTGTTAAAACAGGATGTTTTATTGGCCGAGCGTTGTTGTGGTGAGGCAGGTACGTTTGCCATTTCTCGACCGGATATTGCCACACAGGTTCGTTATCGCAAGGACGAGGAACTGCGCAAGGGTATTCAGCAGTTGATTGGCAAGGACATCAGCCATAAGGGTGAAGTTAAAATATTAACATCCTGTCCGGCCTGCCAGCAGGGCCTGTCTCGTTATGCTGCCAGTACGGGGTTGGAAACTGATTATATTGTGGTAGAGATGATCAGTAGTATGCAGGGTAAAGACTGGCAAAAAAACTTTCTCAAGAAAATAGTCAGCGGTGGCATTGAGCGTGTTTTACTCTAGCCTAACCCCTTTGCGGGATAGATAAGGCTATAAATGACTACAGCCGTAGGCTTAGTAGAATACGGGTGATAGTGATGGGATGCTAGAAACGGAAGCGGTATCTTTTAAAGCTCAATGTCTCTTAGTAGCCTGAATAGCCCGGCCTTTTGCAGCCAGGGCCAGATCAGGCCGAGTAGGATAAGAAGGATACTGAAGCCAATCAGGATGCGTGTCTGGTGATTGATGGCAGAATCAAATGGACGAGCTAATTAATCGATAGTCTTTATGCCGTCCTGACAACCCAGCAATAGAACGGTGGCTGGTTTGATGGCAAACAGGCCATTGGTCACCACACCGGTAATACCATTAAGGAGTTGTTCGGTTTTGACCGGCTCCATGATGTCCAGATTATGGATGTCGATAATGATATTGCCGTTATCGGTTGTGAACCCTTCACGCAAAACCGGTTCTCCGCCTACTTGTTTGATGATTTCTCGAGCCACCAGGCTGCGGGCCATCGGGATAACTTCAACAGGCAGGGGGAACCTGCCCAGGCGATTGACGAGTTTGGATTCATCGGCGATGCAGATGAATTTGTCACTTGCCGCGGCAACAATCTTTTCGCGGGTCAGGGCTCCGCCACCACCTTTGATTAAATGGAGGTGTTTGTTGGCCTCATCGGCACCATCGACATAAATCGAAATGCCATCCACCGCATTGAGGTCGAACACATGGATGCCGTGGGCTTTCAGTCGTTCAGCACTGGCCACAGAACTGGCTACGGTGCCTTCAATTTTGCCTTTGATCTTGGCCAGCTCATCGATAAAGTAGTTGGCGGTAGAACCTGTACCGACACCGATAATCGTGCCCGGTATGACATAATCGATGGCCGCTTTGGCTACGGCCTGTTTCATTTCATCTTGATTCATTCTTTTACTCCACAAGCCGCACAAAGTCGGCTGCAATTGGTCTGAAATCATTGTTGGACTGCGCGGTAGCTATTATATTAGGCAAAGCCCTGCTTTATCCAGCAGCAGACCCTAAAACCAGCTAAATGCAGGTAAACATGCTCGAAAAATACGTTGAAATGATTCGCCAGGCCCCGGTTTATGATGTGGCTCAGGAAACGCCCCTTGATCAGGCAAAAGGTCTGACCCGCCGCCTGCAAAACCAAATTCTACTCAAACGGGAGGATATGCAGCAGGTCTTTTCTTTTAAATTGCGTGGAGCCTATAACAAAATTATTAATTTATCTGAGGCAGCAAGGCAAAAAGGAGTGATTGCGGCCTCGGCGGGGAATCATGCCCAGGGCGTAGCTCTGGCTGCGAATAAGCTGGGCTTGCAGGCTGTGATTGTTATGCCCAAGACGACACCCGAGATCAAAGTGAATGCAGTCCGTTTGTTAGGTGCCGAGATTATATTGCATGGCAATGCCTATGATGATGCTTATCAATTTGCCCAACAATTGGTGCAGGATCGGGATTTGACCTTTGTTCATCCTTACGATGATCCTGAAGTGATCGCCGGTCAGGGTACGATTGCTATGGAAATCCTGAATCAATATCCGGCTTCAATCGATGCCATCTTTGTGCCCGTGGGGGGCGGTGGATTGATTGCCGGTATCGCGGTTTACATTAAATCCGTGCGTCCCGAGATCAAGATCATCGGCATTGAACCTGATGATGCCGCCTGTATGTATCAGGCTCTGTCGAAGCATGAAAGGGTCATCCTCGATCAGGTCGGTATTTTTGCCGATGGTGTGGCTGTGCGTCAGGTAGGTGAAGAACCGTTTCGCATTGCCAGTCAATATGTCGATGAGATGATTATGGTTTCAACCGATGAGATCTGTGCGGCAATAAAGGATATTTTTGATGATACCCGCATGATTGCTGAACCGGCGGGGGCTCTGACTGTAGCGGGCATCAAAAAATATGTTGAACGGGAAAAGTGTCAACAACAGACCTTGGTTGCGATTGTCAGTGGCGCCAATATGAATTTTGATCGCTTACGTCATGTGGCTGAACGGGCCGAACTAGGTGAGCAGCGAGAAGTCTTGTTGGCCGTGACGATTCCTGAAAGACCGGGTAGTTTTCGGGAGTTTTGTGAAATTATTGGTAAAAGAGGTATTACAGAGTTTAATTATCGCTTTTCCGATCCGACCCAGGCACATATATTTGTTGGTATTCAGATGCAACAGGGTAGTAGTGATAAGGGTGCGCTGATTCAGGCTCTAGAGGAAAAAGACTACCCGTTGTTCGATATGAGTGCTAATGAGGTTGCCAAATTACACATCCGTTATATGGTGGGAGGTCATGTGCAACAGGTGATGAATGAACGCTTGTACCGGTTTGAGTTTCCAGAAAGACCTGGTGCTTTATTGCGATTCTTGAATCATATGGGGCAAGAGTGGAATATCAGCCTGTTTCATTATCGAAACCATGGTGCGGACTATGGTCGTGTACTGGTGGGAATTCAGATCCCCGATGGAGATGAAATGGAATATCATAAATTCCTGCAAGGCCTGGGTTATAGTTGGTGGGAGGAAACTGATAATCCGGCCTATAATCTATTTTTGAGTTGTTGAAGACCGTAAACGAAAAAAGGGCCTGATAATCAGGCCCTTTTCAATGCATCAGAGGTTTTCCTCTGTTGCTTACCGCTTTTTACGACGAGCGGTCTTCTTTTTAGTGGTGGTTTTCTTCTTAGCCTTTTTCTTGGCTTTTTTCTTAGCTACTTTCTTCTTAGCCTTTTTCTTGGCTGTTTTTTTCTTTGCTACTTTCTTCTTTGCTTTCTTTTTTGCTGTTTTCTTTTTCGTTGCCATTGTCAACCCTCCGTTGAACACTGAGTTTAGGTGAGTATAGCTAAGTTAACACAAAATACTAGAGTAGGAGATCATTTTTTTATTGTTAGTCACTGTTTGCTATAAGTTTTTAGAAGTTTTAGTGTTTAAAGAGTTATTCAGTTCATTATTTTTATAAAAAAATAGTGATGTAGCCAAAAATATTTAGTTTTAAATAAAAAATTCTAGTTAATCAGACAATTTTTTTTGTTTGAAGTACAAAATTTTGACGTTTATAACTGGAAAAGAGCATTCACTGTGTAAAATTTGTAAAGATTCATGTCTATTTGTATATTCAGATGCAATTTTTTATAGTTAATCGAGAAAAATCAACCGGGATTGATTGCTTTGCTTATGTTTTAGTGAAAAAAATTCTTGTTCATGCGCTTAAGTGTCGGTTTGTTTTACACTCTTTCGCTAATTTGTTGAAAAATTCTTTTATTCAACACTTTTATGGTCTGCTTCGGCATAATTTTGACGAAATATCCTTGCTGGCTTAAAAAAATCAGTTTGTGGCCGCTATAAGTTTCTTATTGAACAACAATAAATACCTCAAGCGGTCATAAATTATTATGTAATGGCTAAGTTTGTATGAATAAGCCTGTAATTAATCCAGAGTACATCTAAAAAAGTACTTTTTACGTGATAGTGATGCCAGCGCCGTGCTCTAGGTTTCATGTATTCCGCATTACTGTTGTTCCGTTAAGTATTAAATCCCTTTAAAAATCTAAATCGTAGGGGGCATAAAGTTGTTTTGTTTATATATGAGGCATTCAGACTCATTTTTGTGAAATGCCAGATTAATTTTTTCTTTATCCTACCTTTGTGCCCTCTGCGGTAAAGTGTATTTCATGGTTACTTTTCATATGCCACGAGCCTTTAGGGCATGTCTATAAATAGTAATTTTTCCGTGAGAGCAAGGAAGCGCCTTGTGCACAACTGCATGGCCATACAATCTTTTTGCATTTCCTCCCTCCATGGCGGTCAGAGCAGGAGGTTGAATGAAGCATGGAGCCAAAATCCTAGAACCGCCGTGTATATGACATACATGAGGACAAGGTGCCGTCCAGGTGTTCGAACACGGCGCTGACGCCGCTATCGCGAACTTGTGCCCCTTGAGTGAAAAGTGCATTTATAGAAGTGCCCTTTAGCTAACAGGGGATAGTGATTTGTTTAGACGGTTAACGGGACAGCAATGATTCTGTATGCACAGTGGTTCTGTGTGTGGTACTTGTTTTTACGTAGAAATGACTCTTTTTAGATGTATTTTTTATTTAGTATGGATTGAGTCTTAGCCTTGGTTTTAAATGATGTGGTCTTGTTTTAAGCTGGTTTGCTTTCCTGTTTCAAGATAAAGTCCCACTCCTGTTTCTTGACGGGCATAACCGATAAACGGTTTCCCTGGGCTAAAAGGCGCATATCGGCCAACGTTTTATATTGTTTTAGTTCATTCAGGCTAATGGTCCGTTTCAGTTTACGGATCAAGCGAATATCCACCATATACCAGCGTGGGTTGTTGGAATTGTTTTTGGGATCATAGTATTTTCCTTCTGGATCATTGGCGGTAAAGTCTGGGTAACCTTCTTTACAGACTTCTGCGATACCCACAATCCCGGGTTGTTTGCAACTTGAATGGTAAAAAAAGACCTGATCGCCTTTTCTCATTTCATCTCGCATCATATTGCGGGCCTGGTAATTGCGTACACCATCCCAGTGCTCGGTTTTTCCTGTTGCACTGGCAAGATCGTCGATACTGAAAGTATCGGGTTCTGATTTCATTAACCAATAATTCATTTTATGTCCTGTCAGGAGATTAAGGCTTTGTTTTGGCTGATGTGTGTGTCTTTGGTAAATAAATTTGTTCTTCGGTCGTGATTGCATCCAACGGAACATCCCAATTTTGATATGGTAACTGATCGACGCATTGAAATTCATAGGCCAGTCCGATTAGCCGTGGTTTTCGCCAGTTATGCCGGTGTCGCAGGAATGACAGGGTGCGATCATAAAAACCACCGCCCATACCCAGTCGATTGCCTTGCTGATCAAAGGCCACTAGTGGCATCAGGATCAGATCCAGGCTTTGCGTCTTGAAGGTGCGTTGTCGGCGGGGATGAACGGGTTCAGGAATACCAAAACGGTTGTTGATGAGTTTTGTGTCAGCTTGATAGGGGATAAACCACAAACGATTGCCGGGTCGAAGTCCCAACACGGGTAAGTAACACTGTTTACCCTGTTGCCAGGCGGTCTCAATCAACCACCATGGATCGATTTCACCATCATTGGCAAGATAAAGGGCAATATGTTGACTGTTTTGGAACAAGTGCGACTGTTGAAGGTGGCGGCTGACCTGCAAGGCCTTGTTCTGGCGTTCTGCTTCACTCAGCTCGTGGCGTTGTTGACGCATGCGCTGCCGGATGAGTTTACGTTCGTCCATTTGGTTTGATGATGACTTGTGATTAATGGTGGGCATTCCCCATATGTACCGACGTGACCTTCGTCTTGAACCAGGGGTCCAAGTGGGCACCTCGAACGATGCATCAGGCTTTCCACTACGAGGTGGACATGCACACAACACCGAAATTTGGTTCCCGGGGATGATAATTACGGCTCAAGAAATATCCCGGTCTTAAATCGTATACTACAGGGAACACCCATAACACTTTACAATGGAACCTCAATGAGACAATCCGCCTGTGTGTCAATGAGGGTTCCTTAACTACAAATAAAACTGTTTTTATGCTCTTTAAATTTCAAATTGGCGGTTTTTATAAAGGGCATCTTCAATTTTGTTGGACATGCTCATGATACGGCTGCGGATAGCATTTTGCGAGATATCTTCATTATTTTCCTGATTTAATAACTCATGAGCGATATTTAACGCGGCCATTACGGCTATACGATCTGTACCAATAATTTTGCCACTGTCCCGTATTTCACTCATTTTGTCGTTCAGGTATTCGGCTGAGCGAATTAATTCCTGTTTCTCATTTTCACTACAGGCAACCAGATAGTCTTTGCCCATGATCTTGATGTTTATTGCATTGCTATCAGCCATTTTCCAATGCCTTTAAACGGCTAATCATAGCCTCTACTCTGGTACGGGCCAGTTCTGTCTTTTCAATTAATTGGCTACGTTCAGTCACCAAACTGCTCTGATTTTCACGTAGGTCCTTATTTTCCTGCTGTAGGCGTTCCACTGCTTTTATCAGGTCGTCCACACGATCTTCTAGTTTTTTGATATCCAATTCTGTCATGCCCAAGTTGTTTTGTTGCACTAATTGCCAATATAGAGCCGCAGGCTGGCAGGGTCAACGGTGAATCAAGGCTCATTTTGTGACAAACTGCTTGCAGTTCAGATGGATTTTGCTAGGGTGCTTGTTCTTTAGACCCAACCTAATATAGGTGTGCCTGTGACTGACGTCAATTATCTTCCTCTCTCCAGTGCCTTGCAGCGTATTGCGGTTGGTATTAGTCCTGCCGAATTACACGGCCAATTGTGTGGTTTGCTGTGCAGTCGGCCAAATTTTCAATTTTCTCAGTGGTTGGATATGTCCTTGCCGGAGTTGATTGAGGCCAAAGGAAAGGGAGATGCCCTGGTCGGAGAGGCTGAAATACTTTTGCAGCAGTTATTTATGGATACTGAAGCGGATATTCAGGATCAGGAGCTAAGTTTCCAGTTATTTTTGCTAGATGATGCCGAAAATCTGGTGCATAGGCTTGATGAGCTGGCCGAATGGTGCAGCGGATTTCTGCTGGGTTTGGCCATGGGGGGGATCAAGGAATATAAAGGCTTGCCGGGTGACATCCCGGAATTGATGGACGATCTGGTCGATATTAGTCGGGCCGGTCACTATGAATTGCAGGATGAAGATGAAGATGAACATGCCTATATGGAGTTGATTGAATATGTGCGTATGGGGGTAATGTTGATCCGAATGGAGTTACACCATCTGCATGCCGGAAGTGATGATGGTAAGGTTTCAATACACTAGAAACGGTATCGCCAATACACGCCAGGGTTGATAAAACGAGCTAGGAGATTAAAACGTGAAGGTTGCAAAGGCGCAGAGGCCACAAAGATAAACCTTTGTGTTCTTAGCGCCTTTGTGACCTTCGCGTTATTTTGAGGTGATAAATAAAGGGACAGGGTTATTTTTCTGTCTTCCGGCAACTGTTTTTTGGCATAATGCGGTTAATATGAGCACTCAAGAATTTGCCCGTCGGCGTAAACATCTTATGCAAGGTATGGGGGACGGCACCATTGCCATTCTGCCTACGGCACCCACACAGTTTCGCAACCGTGATTCTGAATATCATTATCGCCCTGATAGTGACTTTTATTATCTGACTGGTTTTTCCGAACCCGAGGCAGTGATAGTACTCAAGCCCGGCCGTGAGCATGGTGAATATATTTTGTTTTGTCGTGAACGTGATGCTAAATCTGAAATCTGGGTGGGTTCTCGTGCAGGACAGGAAGGGGCGGTGGAGCAATATGGGGCCGATGATTCTTTCCCTATCGACGATATGGATGACATCCTACCTGGCCTGTTGGAAGGTGTGGATCGGGTTTTTTATACCATGGGTGATCATTCTGATTTTGATAAGCGGGTGATCGACTGGGTCAATCATTTGCACAAGCAGTCCCGTTCTGGGGTACACACACCGGGTGAATTTATCGCCCTTGATCATCTGTTACATGATTTGCGTCTGATCAAAAGCAGTTTTGAACTCAAGGCGATGCGTAAGGCCGCCAGTATTTCGGCCAAGGCCCATTGTCGCGCCATGCGAATTTGTAAACCGGGTATGCACGAATATCAGATTGAAGCCGAACTGATACACAGCTTTATGCACGATGGTGCCCGTTTCCCTGCCTATTCATCCATCGTCGGTGGTGGAGCCAATGCCTGTGTGCTGCATTATGTAGACAATAAGGACAAGCTTAAAAACGGTGACCTGTTGTTGATCGATGCCGGGGCTGAATACGATTATTATGCAGCGGATATTTCCCGTACCTTTCCTATCAATGGTAAGTTCAGTCGTGCACAGCGTGAGTTATATCAGGTTGTCCTTGATGCTCAGTTGGCGGCTATCGAACAGGTTAAACCGGGTAATCACTGGAATGATCCCCATGAGACTGCGGTGCGGGTGATCACCGAAGGACTTATTAGGCTTGGTATCTTGACGGGTAAGCTTGAGACGCTCATCGAGAAGGAAAAATACAAGACGTTTTATATGCATCGTACCGGCCATTGGCTGGGCATGGATGTACATGATGTCGGTGATTACAAGATCGATGATGAATGGCGTCAGCTCGAAGCGGGCATGGTGTTGACGGTCGAACCTGGTTTGTATATCCCTGCCAACAGTCAAGATGTGGATGAAAAATGGTGGGACATCGGTATTCGAATTGAAGATGATGTGCTGGTTACCAAGACTGGCCATGAGGTTTTGAGTGCCGGTGTGCCCAAGGACATTGATGGCATTGAATATATGATGTCGGTGGCTCATGGTTAACACAATATATGATGTGGTGATTATTGGTGGTGGTCTGGCCGGAGCGAGTTTGGTGGCTGCATTGGATGGGCATGGCTTGCGTGTTGCGGTGATCGAGGCGGCTGCTTTTGATGCTGATGACCAGCCCAGTTTCGATGCGCGCACTGTGGCCTTATCCTATGGATCAAAGGTGATTTTTTCTGCCCTTGGGGTGTGGGATGCGATCAGCCAACTGGGCGCGACCCCCATTGAACGTATTCATATCTCTAATCGAAAACACAGTGGTCTTGCCCGGCTGGATTGTCGTGATCAAGGTGTCGAGGCTATGGGGTATGTTGTGGAAACACGCGTGCTGGGTCAGATTCTGGGACAAAACATGTTGGTCTGTGAACATGTGGATTACCTTTGCCCTGCGAGTTTGCAGTCTGTTGATGTCAAAACCGATTTGGCTGACATACATTATGAACATAAAGGTGAATCAAAGACCTTGTCGGCCAGACTGGTGGTTGCGGCAGATGGCGGTCAATCGATAGTGCGACAACAAAGTGGTATCAAGACCTGGCAAAGTCAGTATGGCCAGACGGCGATCATTGCCAATGTTGTTATGGATAAAGCTCATGATCATCTTGCCTATGAGCGCTTTACCGATACCGGCCCTATGGCCTTGCTTCCCTCTACTCATCCAGAACACCCCAATTCTGTGTATGCATTGGTGTGGACGGTTGAAGACAAGCAACGTGATGCCATTCTGTCACTGGCTGATGATGAGTTTCTTACACGCTTGCAAGAACGCTTTGGATTGCGAGCCGGTCACTTTATAAAAGCCAGTCCACGTCATGCCTATCCCCTGGGGGTGATGTTAGCGCGGGAGCATGTACGGCCACGACTGGCGATCATCGGTAATGCGGCCCATACCATGCACCCGGTTGCGGGGCAGGGATTTAATCTGGGCCTGCGTGATGTGGCCAGTCTGGCGCAGATCATTGTTGATGCCGTTAATGAGCGGCATGACATTGGTTCAATTAGTATCTTGCAACAGTATGCTAAGTGGAGACGCAGTGATCATTTACAGACCATGGGTTTTACCGATGTGCTGGTACGCCTGTTCAGCAGTCGTTTTCCTCCGTTAATACTTGCACGTAATTTGGGTCTGCTGGCTCTGGACGTTATGCCTCCGGTTAAAAAGGGCATTACACGTCATGCGATGGGCTATGTTGGAAAATTGTCCCGCTTGGCAAGAGGTATTCCTTTATGAGTCAAACAACACTACAGGCTGATGTTGTTATTGTCGGTGGTGGCATGGTCGGGGCGACATTGGCCTGTGCCCTGGGTGATAGTCCGCTCAAGGTGATGTTGCTTGAAGCTGGCTCAGGTCAGTATGAATTACCTGAGACGGGTTTTGAGTTACGTGTTAGTGCTATTACGCGTGCCAGTCAACGTATCTTTGAGACTCTGGGTGTATGGCCCGGTATTGTTGCGCGTCGCATGAGTCCTTATCGTGATATGCATGTCTGGGATGCAACGGGGTCTGGTGTGATCCATTTTGATAGTGCCGAGCTTGGTGAAGCTACATTAGGACATATCATTGAGAACAATGTTATCACGGCGGCCTTATATGAACGTTTAAACGCGTTTGAGAACATTGAGGTTATAACTAATGCTGCAACAGCATCAATAACCATCTACGCTGAAAACGCTTCTGTTGCGCTTAAAAATGGCAATTGTATAAAAACAAAGTTAATCATCGCTGCGGATGGAAGTCGATCGGGTCTCAGACAGCAGTTTGGCATTAGTGTCAGAGGTTGGGATTATGATCACACTGCAGTGGTGACCTATGTTAAGACCGAGAAGCCTCATCAAGAGACTGCCTGGCAACGTTTTTTACCGACAGGGCCGCTGGCCTTTCTGCCGTTAGCAGATAATTACAGTTCAATTGTCTGGTCGACACAAGCAGATGAGGCTAAAGAATTAACTAACATGGCCGATGATGATTTTTGTCATGCCCTTGCACAAGCCTTTGATCATACCCTTGGCAAAATTGAGTTGACCGGGCCTAGAGCTTGTTTTCCTTTACGGTTTTTTGTTGCCAATGAGTATGTCAAACACCGTTTGGCATTAGTTGGTGATGCCGCCCATACGATTCATCCGCTCGCCGGTCAGGGAGTGAACCTGGGGCTGGCAGATGTGGCCAGCCTTGCTGAAGTTTTGATGGATGCAGTGACACAAGAAAAAGATATTGGTGTGATGTCTGTATTGCGCCGCTATGAACGTTGGCGTAAAGCCGATAGCTTGAGCCTGTTTGTGGCGATGGATAGTCTCAAACATCTGTTCTCCAGTGAACATCCTGGGTTACAGTGGTTAAGAAACGTTGGTTTATCATTGACCAATAAAATTACACCCGTAAAAAATCATCTTGTTCGCTCGGCTATGGGTTTGAATCAGAGTGGGTTAGAAGGTGATTTGCCTCGATTATCACGAGGTTTGTCTTTGAAGGATCATCGCTGAGCTGCGTGATTGATCCTACTCGGTTTTACCAGTTGGTTACTGGTGTCCCCCGGCCTGATGGAGTATCTTATCGCGAGTAAGGAAATAACATAATAAATTATGGCCCTATTGAATTCTGCAGCAATCTTGATGACCTTGGCAGCCTTGTTTGCCTATCTTAATCACCGTTTTATTCGTTTGCCGACTACTATCGGTATCATGTTGATCTCCCTTTGTCTTTCCCTGCTGTTATTGTTGGCCGGTGGGCTGGGCTGGATTGATGCCCGACCTTACGTGGTCTGGTTGTCACGTGATGTTGATTTCTATACCACCCTCATGCACGGTATGTTGAGCTTCTTGCTGTTTGCCGGAGCATTACATGTCAATCTGAATGATCTGGAACGACAGAGATGGATCATCGGTATATTAGCTTCTGTCGGCATTATATTGTCAACCAGCATCATTGGTGGTTTGAGTTATTTGGTGTTTATGGCGCTGGGACTGAAAATTCCCTTTGTCTATTGCTTGTTGTTTGGGGCGTTGATTTCTCCAACTGATCCCATTGCCGTATTGGGTATTCTTAAGACCAGTTCGGCACCAAAGAGTTTGAATATCAAAATAACGGGTGAATCATTGTTTAATGATGGTATCGGTGTGGTGGTCTTTCTGGTTTTGTTGGGGATTGCTACCGGCGGGCAAGATCTTGATATCGTGACGATCAGTGTCTTGTTTGCCCAGGAGGTCATTGGTGGTGCCTTGTTTGGTTTGTTTATTGGTTACATAACGTATCTTCTTCTTAAAGGCGTTAATAATTATCAAGTTGAAGTGATGTTAACCCTGGCACTAGTGATGGGGGGATATAGCTTGGCCAATACTTTACACCTTTCAGGAGCTATCGCTATGGTAGTGGCAGGCCTGATGATTGGTAACCATGGCAGGGTGTTTGCCATGACCGAACAAACTCGTGAGCATCTTGATACTTTCTGGGAGCTGATCGACGAGATCCTCAATGCCGTGTTATTTGTGTTATTGGGACTCGAAGTAATGGTTTTGACATTCCATACAGAATATATCCTGGCCTCCTTGGCCATTATTCCTTTGGTGCTATTTGCCCGTTTTGTCAGTGTTAGTTTACCGGTCATGTTGATGAAGCGTTTCCGAAGTTTCACACCTAATATAATTCAGGTTATGACCTGGGGTGGTCTACGGGGGGGGATTTCTGTGGCGCTGGCTCTGTCTTTGCCGATGGGGGATCAGCGTGAGGTGATTCTTGCTATTACCTATGCTGTGGTATTGTTTTCCATACTCATTCAAGGTCCTACCCTTGGCAGGGTTATAAGGGGTGGCCGTTAAAATACTGTTTGATGTGTAACTTCAATATTATAAATATGCTTGTAATTCTAAATGATAACGATTATCATTAGTATGTGGGATGCGGTTTTGCAGGTTTTATTCTTATATAATAGGACATCAGAGTGATGAATATCATGCGTTTATTAAACATATTCTTGTTAGTGGCTTTATTACCCGTTACTCAGCTCCAGGCCAGTGAAGAATTGCTGGTCTATTCAGGTCGAAGTGATAAATTTGTTAAACCTGTGATGGAGGCCTTTACCCTTAAGACGGGTATCAAGGTCGTGTTGCATGCAGGCAGTTCGACATCCTTACTAAATAAATTGCAGTTGGAAGGGGAACGAAGCCAGGCCGATATTTACATCAGTAATGATGCGGGTAATATGCAGAAAGGGGCTGATCTGAAATTATTCAGCATCATACCTAATGAGATTGCCCAAAACATTCCCTCTAACTACCGTTCAAAGCAAAATGACTGGTTGGGGTTGTCAGCCAGGGCACGCGTACTCGTGGTGAATACCAACAGTCCCCTCGTGAAGGATATTAGTTCTGTCTTTGATCTGGCCGAGCCGGAACTTAAGGGTCAAATCGGTCTGACCCACAGCGGTAACGAAAGTTATATTGCGGGTGTGACGGTCTATATGCAGATGAAAGGTAAAGATGCAACTCGCAAGTGGCTGGTGGGAATGAAGAAAAATTTCAATGATGGGGTGTTTAATAAACACAGCAAGATCGTCAAGGCCGTGGCCAGTGGTAAAAAGGCGGTGGGTTTAGTGAACCATTATTATGTTTATCGGCATCTGGAAAAATACCCTGATGCACCTATTCGCATCTTGTTGCCTGATCAGGGCGAACAGGGAATGGGTGTGGCCTGGAATGTGGCCGGTGCGGCAATCACTAAACATAGCAAAAGGCTTAATGCGGCAGAAAAACTGATGGCCTTTATGGTCTCTAAAGAGGGGCAAGGATTGTTTGCAAGTGTGAATCGTGAATATCCGACTCGTGTGGGTGTTGCTGCGGCAGATGATGTGCCTGCAGTGGGCAGTTTCAAGGTGGCCAACGTTCCTATGACTAGTTTGGGCCGCTTGCGAAATGAGACACTGGATCTGATAGAAGCCGTAGGCATGCCCTGATTAAGCCGCTGAAACCATGCTGGTGGCTTAATTATTGCCGCCAGCTAGGGAGTATATTTAAATCTATTATGCCAAGGCGATTAGCCAGATGAATTCCCAGCTGACCGGTTATTTTTACTGGCTGAAATCCCGTTTAGCCACTCGTGGCTTGCTTACCTTGATGGTGGTCAGCCTGGCCTCGATTCCGTTTTTTTTTGTTATTCATAGTAGCTTACAACTCTCGGTAGAGCGTTGGTTCGGTCTCTGGACCAGCCGTTTACCAGACCTCATTTGGAATACGCTTAGCCTAGCCATTATGGTGGCTTTCGGAGCATTTTTGCTGGGAGTATCTTCGGCCTGGTTTATTGTGCGGCGTGAGTTTGTCGGTAGGCGATTAGCGATCTGGTTATTAGTATTGCCACTGACCATTCCTACCTATGTCTTTGCCCATATCTACACTATTTTGCTGGAACCCTCTGGTTGGCTGGGTAGTGTGTGGGTATGGTTGTTCGGTGAGAGTAGTCTGCCTAATTTGTACAATGTGTTTGGTGTAGGTTTTGTATTGAGTCTGGCGAGCTTTTCATATGTGTTTTTGCTGGTGCGGGATGCCTTGTCGCGAACCCATCAGAACCTGGAAGATGCCGCCCGTGTTCAGGGTGCATCATCTGCACAGGTGTTTTGGCGCATTAATCTGCCGATGCTACGTCCGGCCATTGCTGCGGGACTGGCGCTGGTGGTAT
Organism: Gammaproteobacteria bacterium; assembly: GCA_022712915.1. Lineage (GTDB taxonomy): Bacteria > Pseudomonadota > Gammaproteobacteria > UBA6429 > Thiohalophilaceae > JAHEDB01. The sequence continues at coordinate 20,286 of JAFLJQ010000240.1, forward strand.
TACATGTGCTGTCAGATTTTGGTGCCGTGAGCATGTTACGTTACCAGACGTTTACCTTGAGTATTTATTTACAGATGAATGCTCGCTTTGATTATCAGGCGGCCGCCGGTTTGAGTCTGATTCTGGTTAGTTTGAGTCTGACCTTTCTGGTACTGGAGCGGTTTTTTCGCAAACGTCAGCGCTATTACAGTAGTGCACAGTCGCGTAAGGTTATACCGAAACAGGCCGGTATTACCGAGCAGTTTATGATCTGGTTGTGGTTGGGGTTGGTTAGCCTGTTTGCCTTTATTTTGCCTCTGATCTGGATGATTGTCTGGAGTTGGCAGGCCTGGATCAAGGATATGATCGATATGGCTTTTTGGGGTTATGTCAGTAATTCCCTCTTGATTAGTGTTCTTGCAGCCAGTATCGCCGTGGTCGCTGGTTTGCCTGTTGCGTTGTATCATGCCAAGCGAAGAGATTTTTTAAGCCAGAGTTGTGTCCATTTGTCGAGTATCGGTTTTGTTTTGCCCGGCCCGGTGATTGCCCTCGGAATCCTGGTTTTTGTGCTGGCGCTAGTGCCGAATATTTATGGTGGTATGTTGGTTCTGGTTCTGGCCATGGTGATCCGCTTTTTACCACTGGCGATCCAGTCTCAGGAATCGGCCATACAACAGCTTACCCCTTCTGTTGAACAGGCGGGCCGTAGCCTGGGTGCCGGCCCACTGCAAAATCTAAGGCGTGTGATCTTGCCCATGATGCGTGGTGGCCTGATCAGTGCCTGGGTGCTGGTGTTTATCGATACCCTGAAAGAACTTCCCGCAACTTTATTACTTCGTCCAACGGGTTTTGATACCTTGCCAGTGCGTATCTGGATCGAGGCTAGTGAAGAAATGCTCGAACTGGCTGCACCGGCTGCTTTGATGTTGGTCATCGGAACCTTGCCGGTACTATGGTTTTTAATGCGATCAGGTGCGAAGCATTCATCCTGAGTGTTGCCGTTATTCTAAAAAAAATTAACCGCCAAGTTGCCGTGGATATTAACTTTTAGCCTTTTTCCTCTTAACCACATAAAGTTGCGATGGGTGATTTTCATTTAAAACAGTCAAGTAGTGATAGGAGTAGTTTACTAGAGCGGTGGTTTTTTGCATTTACTTCAAATAACTAATTTTTCTGGCGTCCTTGGGGGCTGCCTTGGTGGTGGAATTTGATTTTTTGGTGAAAATATAGTGATCAGCTTGGTTTTGTTCGATTGAGCAAGTACACTCACGCATTCAACTCAAGGTTAGTGGGAGAGAGTCAATAGCTAGTTGTTATTATTGACCGCCGAAGGCGCAACCGCCCGGAATCGCTCAGGCAAAAGGACCGCTAATCAGAGATATGTCGATCGAGCCAGCTGTTTGCATAGTTTTTGCGGCTTGATTTACGTTCTTAAGTTGACTCTGGAGAGATTTCGCATGCGAAGCACCGAAGGGGCTCAAGCTCTCAGGTGAAAGGACAGAGGGGCGACAAAAGGCATAGTTGCTTTTTGTCGCCCTTTTTTGTTTTTGTAACCGGGAAAATGCGCATGCCTAAAGTCATACCAGTATTCGATCATTCCAATCAGCCTAATGCCGGGCGTATGCCGGTCTGGATCCGCCAGCCTCTGTCAGCAGGAGATCAATTCGGTCAGACCGCTCAAACCGTTTCCCATCAGCAACTTAATACTGTCTGTGTCGAGGCCCATTGCCCAAACCGGCAGGAATGCTGGAGCCGTGGTACGGCGACTTTTATGTTACTCGGTGATACTTGTACCCGTGCCTGTGGTTTTTGTGCCGTCAAGACAGGCAAACCGGACTGGTTCGATGAAGATGAACCTCGCCGTGTTGCTGAGGCTGCCCTCAATATGGGGCTCGATTACGTGGTGCTGACCTGTGTCAACCGGGATGACTTGCCGGACGGTGGTGCAGAAATATTTGCCGATACGATTACTCATTTGCGCAAGGGTAAACCTGGTATGGGTATTGAACTGCTTACGTCTGATTATTTTCGTTGTCAAGACAATGCCATCAAGGTGATCTATCAGGCCTTACAGGATGCTGACGGTGATACCCGCATGGTGTGGGGTCATAATGTTGAAACTGTGCCGTCGTTATACCAGACCGTACGCAAGGGTGCGGATTATGCCCGTAGTTTAGGTTTATTGGAGAAGGCTGCTGCCTTGCCTGATGTGGAATCTAAATCATCTATCATGCTGGGTGTGGGTGAAAGTTATAACGAAGTCATTCAGGTATTAAAGGATCTGCGTGCCGTCAATGTGCAGCGGGTGGCTATTGGCCAATATCTTCGGCCGAGCAAATATCATTTGCCTGTGCAACGCTATTTGTCACCAGCGGAGTTTGATGAGTATGCAAAAAAAGCGCATGAGCTGGGTTTTGGCTGGGTCAAGTCCGGCCCACTGGTTCGTTCTTCGTATCATGCAGAAGAATAAAGGGTACTTCTAAATAGGTACTTTTTTATGTGATAGTGCTGCTAATGCGGTGTTGGCACGAAAAAACGACTATTTTTAGAATTATCCTAAACATACAGATGTAACGACGAGGCAAAATAATGGGACAACGTACACCACTCTATGATGTGCATGTAAATCTAAAGGCAAAAATTGTCGACTTTGGCGGTTGGGATATGCCGATCAATTATGGTTCACAGATTGAAGAGCACCATCAAGTTCGCAAGGATGCTGGTATGTTTGATGTCTCGCACATGGTCGTAGTGGATCTGGTGGGAGATAAAGTGCGTGACTTTTTGCGTTACTTATTGGCCAACAATGTCGATCGCCTTAAAGAGCAGGGCAAGGCATTATATTCCTGCATGTTGAATGATCAGGGTGGGGTGATTGATGATCTGATTACCTATTACATGAATGACAGCCGGTTTCGCATGGTGGTCAATGCCTCCACGCGTGAAAAAGATTTGGCCTGGATCAAGCAACAGGCAGAAGTTTTTTCTGTCAGTGTTAAGGTTTGCGATGACCTGGCGATGATTGCCGTGCAAGGCCCGACCGCCCGTGACAAGGTTCATGCCGTTTTAGCAGACAAGGCCCAGGTATTGGAGGGTATCGGTGTGTTTTTCATTCGTGAGATCGATGACATGGCCGTGGCCCGCACAGGTTACACCGGTGAAGATGGTTATGAGATCATGTTGCCTGTTGCTGATGCCGTCGGCTTGTGGGATAAATTGATCCAGGCGGGTGTTAAGCCTTGCGGCCTGGGCGCGCGCGATACTTTGCGTCTCGAAGCGGGGATGAATTTATATGGCACCGATATGGATGAGCAGACTTCACCGCTGGAATCGGGTCTTGGCTGGACGATAGCTTGGGAACCGGACGGACGTAATTTTATTGGCCGCAAGCCGCTGGAACGACAACGGCAACAGGGCACGAGTCAAAAACTGGTTGGTTTGTTACTTGAAGGTAAAGGTGTGTTGCGTAATCATCAGAAAGTTGTCATCGATGGACTTGAGGCGGGGGAGATTACCAGTGGTAGTTTCTCTCCGACACTTGGCAAAGCGATTGCCTTTGCCCGTGTACCGAAAAACGTAGGTGACAATTGCAAGGTTGATATGCGTGGCAAGTTAATGGATGTGAAAGTGGTCAAACCTCCTTTCGTACGACAGGGTAAGGCCTGTATCTGATTTTTTGTTGATGTTTAATTTGAGGGGATAATAATATGAGTAATGTACCGGCTGAATTACATTATGCCAAATCACATGAGTGGGTGCGGAAAAATGATGATGGCACCCTGACTATTGGAATCAGTGATCATGCTCAGGCGTTATTGGGAGATATGGTCTTTGTTGATGTACCAGAAGCAGGCAGATCTTTTGAGCAAGCTGAAGATTGTGCTGTGGTAGAATCCGTTAAGGCGGCATCCGATGTCTATTGTCCGGTTAGCGGTGAAGTAGTGGAAGCCAATGAAGCCCTGGTTGATTCACCTGAAATGATTAACGCTGATCCCTATGTCGATGGTTGGATTTTTACCCTTAAGCCATCGAATATGAGTGAGTTTAGTGAGTTAATGAGTGCGGATGAATATGCCGAATATGTTGCTTCTGAAGAAGAGTAGTTAATCTAAATATTGGAAGTAAGTAGTTAGTTTTTTAGCAGCTTAAATAATATGACTTACCAATATGTTAGGACGCCAAGATTTTATAAACATGAGTCTTGGCATCTTTGTTTTTTAAGCTGTAATAATTTTAATTAAATCAGGTGTAAGTATGCCGTTTATTCCACATACCGAAGAAGATGTACGCGAAATGTTATCGGCCATAGGCGTTAAACAGATTGATGATCTGTTTGATGAAATTCCGGAAACGCTGCGTGCTAGAGGTTTAACTGAGGTACCGGAAGGTCTGTCGGAAATGGCCGTCTCTCGCCTGATGGCTGAACGTGCCAAGCAGGATAGTCGTACACTGTGTTTTGCCGGTGCTGGTGCCTATGAACATCACATCCCTGCTGCGGTGTGGGAGATTACCACTCGTGGTGAATTTTATTCAGCCTATACACCCTATCAGGCCGAGGCCAGTCAGGGTACGTTGCAGTTGTTGTATGAATATCAGACCATGATGGCCAGCCTGACCGGTATGGATGTCTCCAATGCCTCCTTATATGATGGTGCCTCTGCCCTGGCCGAGGCCATTTTGATGGCCGTGCGTGCCAATCGAAAAGCCAAATCAAAACGAATCCTGATACCACGCACGGTGCACCCCAGCTACCGCAAGGTGGCACACACTATCGTCAGGAATCAGGGCATTATTCTGGAGGAGTTGGATTTTGATCTTAAGGGCGGCCATATTGATCCAGTCAGCTTGCCCGCTGAGCCGGGTGATTTTGTCGCCATTGTTATCCCGCAGCCAAACTTCTTTGGTGTACTGGAAGATGTAGATGCCCTGACGGACTGGGCTCATCAGCACAGTGCCCTGGTGATAGCCGTGACCAACCCTTTATCACTGGCTGTATTAACACCGCCCGGTGAGTGGGGCGCAACCGGTGCCGATATTGCTTGTGGGGATGGTCAACCACTGGGCATACCGTTGTCATCGGGCGGGCCTTATTTTGGTTTTATGTGTTGTCGACAGGACTTTGTTCGTCAAATGCCAGGGCGTATTATTGGTCGTACAACGGATTTAGATGGCAAACCTGGTTTTGCTCTGACTCTGCAGGCACGTGAACAACATATTCGTCGTTCCAAGGCGACTTCTAACATCTGTACTAATCAAGGGTTGCTTGTGACCGCTGCCACCATCCACATGGCCATGATGGGACCGGCCGGTTTGGAAAAGGCCGCCAGTGCCAGTCATGTTCAGACCATGGAGTTGTTGGGGAAATTTAAAAATGTACCTGGCACGACACAACTGTTTAATCGACCCCTGTTTCACGAAGTCGTGATTCGTTTTGATTTACCTGTGGAGGAAGTCATGTGTGCGTTGTCAGCGCAGGGCATAGTCGGAGGTGTGATGCTGGAAGAGGATTATCCAGAATTGAATAACTGTTTGCTGATTTGTGCCACTGAAACCAAGACCGAAGCGGATTTGGATACCTATGTGGACAATCTGCAACGTATCGCTGCTCGTTTGTAAGCGTCAAAGTGTCCGGTCGAGTCGAAGATGGTTTGAGGATGTTTTATAGTTTTAGTTATTAACTCAGGGGTCGCAAAGAGCACATAGACTAAAATATTATAATTAAGAAGTAAGTTATATAAAGTTATAAACAAGATGTTGGTTTATTTTGAAGATTTTTTTGCGCTCTTTGCGTTAACTTAATGAATATTATAGATAAACAGGAGTGGGGGTTTATCAACAACGTAAAACAACCGATAAGGAAACGACAATGACACAAATTACATCACATGGAAATTCAATCAACACCAATGGTGAATTGCCGAAGCTTGGCAGTGTAGCGCCAGATTTCAAACTCACAGATGGTGAGTTGAATGACAAGAGTCTGGCAGATTTTAAGGGTAAGAAGAAGTTGCTCAATATTGTTATCAGTCTGGAAACGTCTGTCTGTGCAGATTCAACAAAAAAATTCAACGATATTGCGCGAGATGATATTGTTGTATTGGTTATTTCTGCCGACCTGCCATTTGCCATGGGCCGGTTTTTTTCTGCGGAAAATACCGACAAAGTGATTGGCCTATCCATGATGCGCGACAAGAAATTTGCCAAAGACTATGGCGTGTTGATCCAGGATGGCGCACTGGCCGGGATTACCTCTCGTGCTGTGGTGGTGCTGGATGAAGATGATAAGGTGCTTTACACCGAACTGGTGCCTGAGATCTCCCATGAACCGGATTACGACAAGGCCCGGGCAGCATTGTCAGGTGAAAGCGCCACGGCTTAAAGTTATATAGTAATTTTTCACTATCAAGGTACCAAGGATGAAAATCATTTATTAGTTTCATCCTTGGAGACTTGGTGGTGAATTTTTTTAAAATGCAGGAAAAATTTATGTTGATTTTTGAACATTCAAAACCCGACCGTGTTAATGGTGCACAACAGGCTAAGCAACCGGTAGTTAAACATGCCATTGCGGAACAGTTTCGCCGCAAGCAGAAACCATTATTGCCTGAAGTGTCAGAGATGCAGGCGGTACGGCATTACACTCGTCTGTCACAGAAGAATTTTTCCATTGATACCCATTTCTATCCGCTCGGTTCCTGCACCATGAAGTACAATCCGCGGGCCTGTAATACGCTGGCCATGTTGCCGGGTTTCCTGCAACGTCATCCTTTGAGCCCGGATAATTTGAGTCAGGGATTCCTGAGTTGTATGTATGACCTGCAAGAAATTCTCAAAAATATTACTGGCATGAAGTCGGTGTCATTGGCCCCTATGGCGGGTGCGCAAGGTGAGTTTGCCGGGGTGGCGATGATCCGCGCCTATCATGATGCAAATGGCGACGATGCTCGTACCGAAATCCTGGTGCCTGATGCGGCCCATGGTACTAATCCGGCAACGGCCACCATGTGTAACTACAAGGTCAAAGAGATCCCTACCAATGCAGATGGTGATGTCGATCTTGATGCATTGAAAAAAGTTGTCGGCCCACAAACTGCCGGTATCATGTTGACCAACCCCTCGACCCTCGGTGTGTTTGAACGGCGCATTAAGGAGATTTCCAAAATAGTACATGATGCTGGTGGGCTGCTGTATTACGATGGCGCGAATCTGAATGCGATCCTCGGTAAAGTAAAACCGGGTGACATGGGCTTTGATGTGATTCATATGAATTTGCACAAGACCTTTTCTACACCACATGGTGGTGGTGGCCCGGGTGCCGGGCCGGTCGGAGTGAGTGAACGTCTGATTCCTTTTTTACCTGTCCCGATCGTGGCGCAAGAGGGTGACGAATATCATTTGTTATGGGAAAAGGATTGGCCACAAAGCATGGGACGCTTGTCTGCCTTTGCCGGTAATGCGGGTATCCTCCTGCGTGCCTATATTTATGCTCGACTGTTGGGTCGAGAGGGGATGGAGCGTGTGTCTGAATATGCCACACTCAATGCCAATTACATGATGGTCAAACTTGCCGAGGCTGGTTTTGAACTAGCCTACCCCAATCGACGCGCTACCCATGAGTTTATTGTGACCTTGAAAAAACAGGCTAAAAACCTTGGTGTGAATACCATGGACTTTGCTAAACGCTTGCTGGATTATGGTGTGCATGCACCGACCACCTATTTCCCCTTGCTGGTACCGGAATGTTTGTTGATCGAGCCCACTGAAACCGAAGCAAAAGAGGTGCTCGATTATTTTATTGAGGCGATGCAGAAAATTCAGCACGAAGCCGAGACGTCCGCAGAAATGGTCAAACTGGCGCCACATACCATGCCGGTACGCAGACTGGATGATGTCAAAGCCGCCCGTGAGCTGGATCTGACCTGGAAAGGATCGGCCCTTTAAATGAAACCAGGTAAAACGGGATTACCACGAATTATTGATGCGGTTGGTTATTCCTGGAAGGGATTACAGGCGGCATTTAAACATGAAGCGGCCTTCCGGCAGGAGTTAATTCTTGGTCTTGTCTTGATACCGGTGGCGATTTGGCTGGGCCAGACGGCCGTAGAGTATGCTCTGATGTTTGGCAGTTTGTTGTTGGTTATTATTGTCGAAATTCTCAATTCAGCTATCGAAGCAGTGGTGGATCGTACTGGCAATGAATACCATGAATTGTCAGGTCGAGCCAAGGACATGGGCTCGGCAGCCGTGATGTTGGCTCTGTTGAATGTGTTTGTTATCTGGGGCTTAATTGCCTATCATCGTTTTGTCTAAAAATTGTAAATAAAGAGGTTTGTTATGTCAGCACTAATTTGTGGCTCCTTTGCCTATGACACCATCATGGTGTTTCACGATAAATTTAAGAATCACATTTTGCCCGATAAGGTACATATGTTGAATGTATCCTTTCTTGTGCCGGACATGCGTCGTGAGTTTGGTGGCTGTGCCGGTAATATCGCCTATAACCTGAAACTGCTGGGAGGCGATCCCCTGCCTATGGGAACCGTGGGTTCAGATTTTAGCCCTTACGCCGAATGGATGGACAAGTATGCGATTGATCGCACACACCTCAAGGTCATCGATTGTGCTTATACTGCCCAGGCCTTTATCACCACCGATCAGGACGATAACCAGATCACGGCCTTTCATCCCGGTGCTATGAATTTTGCCCATGAAAATCATATTGCGGATAGCAAGGGTGTGAAGGTTGGCATCGTTTCACCCGATGGGCGTGATGGCATGTTGCAACATGCAGAAGAATTTGCTGAAGCGAATATTCCCTTTATGTTTGATCCTGGCCAGGGTTTGCCTATGTTTGATGGTAATGACCTGTTGAGCTTTATTGAGAAGGCGACCTGGGTGGCCGTAAATGATTATGAGGCGCAGCTTGTAGAAGAACGGACAGGTAAATCAGCTCATGAGTTGGCTGAAATGGTCGATGCCCTGATTGTCACTCGCGGTGGTGAAGGCTCTATTATCTACACCAAGGAAAAGCGTCATGAAATTCCTTTAGCCAAGGCCTCGATGGTTAATGATCCCACCGGCTGCGGTGATGCCTATCGCGCGGGCTTGTTATACGGCATTATGAACGATATGGATTGGGAGACTACCGGTAAAATTGCCTCACTGCTGGGGGCCATTAAGATCGAATCCCACGGCACTCAAAATCATGTATTTACACGTGATGAATTTGAGGTTCGGTTTAAAGAGAGTTTTGGTCACAGTCTGTAACGGCTTGAAATATCGAAAAAACCTCGCTATGCGGGGTTTTTTTATGCCTGCTATAGCTGTAATGAATCAGAAAGTCTTTGTTAATGGGGAATATTAGATTTTTTGATATTTAGGAAGTTTATTCCGCTTCCCAACGTTGATGTAACTCACACCGGTAGCCTTGAGACTATCTAAACAATAAGGTAGCCATTGTCCGTCAAATTCTCAGGGCACTTTAGAAGTAGCCAACGGCTCTTTGTTAACACAGGTTCATAACCTGTGGCGCGCAGTTTTTTGGCCTCTTGGGCACGAACCTCATCTATGGCCTTATTGACATGCGCCATGATATGGAACCGATCCAAGATGTTAATAGC
>JAFLJQ010000211.1 GCA_022712915.1 Gammaproteobacteria bacterium
TATTGAAATGGTGATGCCGGGTGACAATGTGCAGATGACGGTATCATTGATTGCCCCGATTGCGATGGAAGAAGGTTTACGTTTTGCGATTCGTGAAGGTGGCCGTACTGTTGGTGCTGGCGTTGTCGCGAAAATTATTGAATAACGCAGTATTCATATTCTGCGTGGTTAGGAGCAATGTTTCAGTGTGTGTTGCACAGCTGAAGGTTGCTCCTTTCCTTGTTGTTTAGGCCAGTAGCTCAATTGGCAGAGCGACGGTCTCCAAAACCGTAGGTTGGGGGTTCGATTCCCTCCTGGCCTGCCAAATTTTTGGCTGGTTAACTAAACTATATAAGGTTAGATATTAGGAAATGGCAGATAAAATAAAGTTATTCGTTGCTGTGCTGCTGATAGTGGCAGGTGTTACGGGTTTTTATTATTACGCTGATCAGGCTCTGTTGTACCGCGTGATGGGGTTGTTGAGTGTGATTGCAGTGGCGGTTGCTGTTGCTCTAATGACGCAACTCGGTACAGAGGCTGTTAGCTTCGGGCGTAGTGCTGTGATGGAAATGCGTAAATCCGTCTGGCCTAGCCGCCGTGAAACCACTCAGACAACCTTGCTGGTTTTGGCTATGGTTATTCTGGTGGGATTGATGTTGTGGTTATTCGATATGGTTTTACTTTGGGCGGTTAAGTTGCTCACTGGACAAGGGGGTTAAGCAGGCATGGTATTGCGTTGGTATGTAGTACACGCCTACTCAGGTTTTGAAAATCAGGTGAAACGCTCCCTAAGTGAGCGTGTTAAATTATCTGGCCTGGATGATATGTTTGGTGACGTTATGGTTCCGACTGAAGAGGTCGTAGAAATGCGTGACGGTCAGAAGCGTAAGTCAGATCGAAAATTTTTTCCTGGTTATGTTCTGGTTCAGATGGATATGAATGATCAAACTTGGCATTTAGTTAAGGATGTACCCAAGGTTATGGGTTTCATAGGCGGTAGTAGTGATAAGCCTGCGCCGATCTCGGATAAAGAGGCAGAGGCGATCCTTAACCGTATTCAGGAAGGTGTTGAAAAACCCCGGCCGAAAGTTCTGTTTGAAGCTGGTGAAGTGGTCCGTATTACGGATGGTCCATTTAACGACTTTAATGGTGTTGTCGAAGTAGTAGATTATGATAAAAATCGACTCCGCGTTGAGGTGTCGATTTTTGGACGTTCAACGCCGGTCGATCTGGAGTTTGGTCAGGTCGAAAAGGGTTAAACTGACAACACGAATACGAACACAGGTGCAAAGTTGATTTTTTAATGAGATTGTAAATATTTTTACCTTCGTCATTGTATTTGCATCGAATATTAACAACAGGGGAGCCGCGAGGCGTTTGTACCCACACAGGAGTAAGTAAGAAATGGCAAAGAAGATTCAGGCTTATATCAAGCTACAAGTTGCAGCGGGAAAGGCAAATCCAAGTCCGCCCGTAGGTCCTGCTTTAGGGCAGCATGGTGTCAATATTATGGAGTTCTGCAAGGCGTTTAACGCGCAGACTCAAGGTATGGAACAAGGCCTGCCGACACCTGTGGTGATTACGGTTTACAGTGATCGTAGCTTTACCTTTATCATGAAAACACCTCCTGCTTCGATTTTGTTGAAGAAGGCTGTTGGTATCAAATCAGGTTCAGCTGTGCCTAACCGTGACAAAGTTGGTACGGTAACACGCGCACAATTAGAAGAAATCGCAAAGATTAAAGAACCTGATCTGACAGCAGCTGATATAGATGCAGCAGTACGTACCATCGCGGGCAGTGCTCGTAGTATGGGCATTGAAACGGAGGGTGTGTAAATGGCTAAATTATCCAAACGTTTAAAGGCGATCAATGAAATGGTTGAAGCGGGCAAGCAGTATCCTGCCGACGAAGCCTTTCAGCTTTTAAAAGGTTTTCCTCGCCCTAAGTTTGTTGAATCAATTGATGTTGCTGTCAACCTTGGTGTAGACCCACGTAAATCAGATCAGGTTGTACGAGGCTCCTCTGTGTTACCTAATGGTACGGGTAAAACAGTTCGTGTTGCGGTTTTTGCTCAGGGTGAAAATGCTGATAAGGCCAAGGCGGCAGGTGCCGACATCGTTGGTTTTGATGACTTGGCTGATGACATTAAAAAGGGCAATATGGATTTTGATGTGGTTATTGCTACTCCAGATGCCATGCGTGTTGTAGGTCAGTTAGGACAGATTTTGGGGCCTCGTGGTTTGATGCCTAATCCAAAAGTAGGAACTGTGACGCCGGATGTGGAAACCGCGGTTAAAAATGCTAAGGGTGGTCAGGTTCGCTATCGTACTGATAAGGCCGGGATCATTCACTGTTCTATTGGTAATGTAGATTTTGATCCTAAAAGTTTGAAAGAAAACCTGGAAGCCCTGCTGATTGACCTGTCCAAGGTTAAGCCGGCAGCAGCCAAGGGGCATTACATGAAAAAGATCACCGTTTCCACAACCATGGGAACCGGGATTCAGATTGATCGAGCCACATTGGACGGTTAATTAAATAAAGAGCTTTGGGTCGTTGTGTCAGTGATAGGGGTTAACTCTGTCACTGTACTGCGTCCATCAAAGACCGCGGGTACCTGAAGGGACTTTTTTAGTTCCTAGGGTGTAAATGGTTAACAGCCTGCGTAGATGGTGAGCCTGCATTATTCGGGATAGGTTTTAAATCTATTTCCAGTAACGGCCACTAACGTTAGTAGGAAGTCGTTGTGATGACCTACTGTGTCTAACCTTCATCGGTTCGCCGATGATAAAGCATGAGGTAAGTTCGAGTGGCATTAAGTTTCAGTGAGAAAGAAGCCATTGTAGCCGATGTTGCCGAAATTGCCGCCAGTGCGCATTCTGCTGTTGTAGCAGAATATCATGGCCTGACATCTGAACAGATGACAAAATTACGTGCGGAAGCACGTAGTGGTGGTGTTTGCCTTCGGGTAGTTAAAAACACTCTGGCCAAACGCGCATTTGAAGGAACGGATTATGCGTGCATGAACGAAGCCCTGACTGGGCCGCTGGTACTAGCGTTTTCACAAGAAGACCCCGGTTCAGCAGCTCGAGTTATCAAGGCTTTCGCCAAAGACAATGACAAACTGGTTGTAAAAGCACTGTCAGTTGGTGGGCAATTACTGGGGGCATGCGAACTTGAACGCCTAGCCAGTCTGCCTACTAAAGATCAGGCAATCAGTATGCTCATGTCCGTCATGCAAGCACCTATCACCAAATTGGCTCGTACTCTTAATGAAGTGCCAGGCAAGTTGGTCCGTACCATAGCGGCAGTTCGCGATGCGAAAGAATCAGCTGCATAATGAACTGAATTGATTATTTAGGAGAACGTAAAATGGCAGTATCAAAAGAAGACATTCTGGAAACAGTATCGAATATGACTGTTATGGATGTTGTAGATTTAATTGAAGCGATGGAAGAAAAATTCGGCGTATCAGCGGCAGCCGCTGTTGCCGCAGCTCCTGCTGCTGCAGGTGGTGAAGCTGTAGCTGTTGAGAAAGACGAGTTTGATGTTGTTATGACCAGTTTTGGTGCTAATAAAGTTAGTGTCATCAAAGCTGTTCGTGCCATTACGAGTCTTGGCCTGAAGGAAGCGAAAGAAATGGTTGAAGGTGTTCCTTCTACCATTAAAGAAGCTGCTGCTAAGGGTGAAGCTGAAGAAGTTAAGAAGCAACTGGAAGAGGCCGGCGCAACTGTCGAACTCAAATAAGTTGATTCTAAGATCCAGGCAAACACTTCTTCCGGGTAATAACATATTACCTGGGAGGGGTGTTTTGCTTGTATTTGGTTATATTGAAACAAACTATCCCCTGTAACTGACTGGCCGTGTGAATAGGCCGGTCTATTACTGCTCCAGAAGGTTGGAAAAACAATCTGGATGCGGGTAACAAATTGAAATAATGCTACGCGGAGCGTCCAATGGGTTACTCATTTACTGAGAAAAAACGTATACGTAAAGATTTTGGTCGTCGTACCAGTGTACTTGAAGTACCGTACTTACTGGCGACGCAGATAAATTCCTATCGGGCATTTTTGCTAGCCGATGTTGATCCTGACAAGCGTGAAGATAAAGGTCTAAACGCGGCTTTCAAATCGGTTTTTCCGATTGTCAGCTACTCAGGCAATGCCGCGCTGGAATATGTCAGCTTTAGGCTGGGTACCCCTGTGTTCGATGTTAAGGAATGCCAGTTGCGAGGGGTGACCTATGCGGCACCGCTGCGCGTTAAGGTACGCTTGGTCATTTATGATAAAGAAGCCAAGACGCAAACTGTCAAAGATATCCGCGAGCAAGAAGTTTATATGGGCGAAATGCCCCTGATGACCGATAACGGTACCTTTGTGATCAATGGTACTGAACGCGTGATCGTTTCCCAACTACATCGTTCTCCTGGCGTGTTTTTTGACCACGACAAAGGCAAGACCCATTCGTCCGGAAAATTACTCTTTAATGCACGTGTCATCCCCTATCGTGGTTCTTGGCTTGATTTTGAATTTGATCCCAAAGATTGCGTCTTTACCCGTATTGACCGTCGTCGCAAATTGCCGGTTACGGTGCTGTTGCGCGCTATTGGTTATGATAATGAACAAATCCTGGATACGTTCTTCGAAAAAAATGTATTTAAGTTCACTAAAACGGGTGTTCAGTTTGAGTTGATCCCTGAGCGTCTGAGAGGCGATACCGCCAGCTTTGATATGATGGCTAAAGGTAATGTCATTGTCGAAGAGGGTCGTCGAGTCACGGCTCGTCACATCAAGGAATTTGAAAAGGCCAAGGTCAAGTCTCTAGAGGCACCGGAAGAATATGTTATAGGCAAGATGTTGTCTCAAAATATCGTTAACCAGGAGACTGGTGAGATCATTGCCAATGCCAATGATGAGATTACGGTAGAACTGCTCGAGCAAATGAAGGCAGCGGGTGTTAAAGAGTTCAGCACTATCTTTACCAATGATCTTGATCATGGTGCGTTTATGTCCTCGACATTGTCTATCGATTCAACTACGACTCAGCTGGAAGCTCAGGTTGAAATCTATCGTATGATGCGTCCAGGAGAGCCGCCAACCAAGGATGCTGCTGAGAATCTGTTTAATAACCTGTTCTTCAGCGAAGATCGCTATGACCTGTCTGCTGTTGGTCGTATGAAGTTTAATCGTCGTGTTGGACGTAAAGAAATTGAAGGCGCGGGTATACTGAATAACCAGGATATTCTGGATGTCCTGAAAGTGTTGCTTGATATTCGTAATGGTCGCGGTATGGTTGATGATATTGATCATCTGGGTAATCGCCGTATTCGCTCCGTGGGTGAAATGGCTGAAAACCAGTTTCGTGTGGGCCTGGTGCGTGTTGAGCGTGCTGTTAAAGAACGTCTGTCATTAGCTGAGTCTGATAATTTGATGCCCCAGGAAATGATCAATGCGAAACCTGTATCGGCTGCCATCAAGGAATTTTTTGGTTCCAGTCAGCTTTCACAGTTTATGGATCAGAATAATCCTCTGTCCGAAATTACCCATAAGCGTCGTATTTCTGCTTTGGGGCCGGGTGGTCTGACGCGTGAACGTGCGGGTTTTGAAGTTCGTGATGTACATCCGACTCACTATGGTCGTGTGTGTCCAATTGAAACACCTGAAGGTCCTAACATTGGCTTGATCAACTCACTGGCTGTTTATGCTCGCACCAATCCTTATGGCTTTTTAGAAACGCCATATCGTAAGGTGAAAAATGGCAAAGTTACCGATGAAATTGATTATTTGTCGGCTATTGATGAAAGTGAATATGTCATTGCTCAGGCCAATGTTTCGCTTGATAGCAAGGGTAGTTTGATTGATGAGCTGATCTCCTGTCGCCATCTCAATGAATCCATTATGACGACACCGGATCGTGCGCAATATATGGATGTGTCACCAAAACAGATCGTTTCTGTAGCGGCATCGTTGATTCCTTTCCTTGAACATGATGATGCTAATCGTGCTTTGATGGGCTCGAACATGCAACGTCAGGCCGTGCCGACCTTGCGTGCCGACAAGCCTTTAGTCGGAACCGGTATGGAACGCACCGTGGCTATTGATTCTGGTGTTACAGTAGTGGCAAAACGTGGTGGTTTGGTTGATTCTGTTGATGCGGCCCGTATTGTCGTGCGCGTAAGTGATAACGAGACTATCCCTGGTGAACCTGGTGTTGATATTTATAACTTGACCAAGTACACCCGTTCCAATCAGAACACCTGTATTAATCAGCGCCCACTTGTTAAGCCGGGTGATAGTATTGCTCGTGGTGACGTGATGGCCGATGGTCCTTCAACTGACATGGGTGAGCTGGCTCTGGGACAGAATATGCTGGTGGCTTTTATGCCCTGGAATGGTTATAACTTTGAAGATTCTATTCTGATCTCTGAACGTGTTGTTGAGGAAGATCGGTATACCACGATTCACATTGAAGAATTGACCTGTGTTGCGCGTGATACCAAGTTGGGTTCCGAAGAAATTTCTGGTGACATTCCTAATGTCGGCGAGGCGGCTCTATCTAAACTGGATGAAGCGGGTATCGTTTATATCGGAGCTGAAGTGAAACCGGGAGACATTCTCGTTGGTAAGGTAACACCAAAAGGTGAAACTCAACTGACACCGGAAGAAAAATTGCTGCGTGCCATTTTTGGTGAGAAGGCCTCTGATGTAAAGGATACTTCATTGCGTGTTCCATCCGGAATGATTGGAACCGTTATCGATGTGCAAGTCTTTACGCGTGATGGTCTGGAAAAGGATACGCGCGCAAAAGCTATTGAAGAATCTGAATTGGTTCGAATCAAAAAAGATTTGAATGACCAGCGCCGTATCATGGAAGGTGATGCTTATCAACGTGTTGAACAAATGTTGATTGGCAAAGTAGCCGATGGTGGACCAAACGGCCTGTCTGCGAACACTAAAATTAGCAAAGAATATCTATCTGAAGTAGACCGTGAAAGGTGGTTTGAAATCAGTTTGCGTACAGATGAAAGTCATGCTCAGATGGAGGCGATTTCAGAACAACTGAAGCAGTTGCGTACTGAGTTTGATGCCCGATTTGAAGAAAAGAAAGGCAAGTTGACAACCGGCGATGACCTGGCTCCAGGTGTGTTGAAAATGGTTAAGGTCTACTTGGCGGTGAAACGTCGCATTCAGCCAGGTGACAAGATGGCAGGTCGTCATGGTAACAAGGGTGTTATCTCGATGATTGTACCTGTCGAAGATATGCCTTATCGCGCTGACGGTGAGCCAGTCGATGTGGTTCTGAATCCGCTGGGTGTTCCTTCTCGTATGAATGTTGGTCAGGTGCTTGAGACTCATCTTGGTTGGGCTGCAAAGGGTCTTGGCAAGAAGATTGGTAACATGTTGGCTGCCCAGGAAAAAATTGTTGAAATACGTAAATTTTTGGATGAAATATACAATCAGTCCGCCGGTCGTCAGGAAGATCTTAAGAGTTTTTCTGATGAAGAAGTGCTTGACTTGGCCATGAATCTGCGCCGTGGTGTGCCTATGGCAACGCCGGTATTTGATGGTGTTGATGAAGCGCAGATTAAGGATCTGTTGGAGTTAGCCGATTTGCCACGTTCTGGGCAAACCATCTTGCATGATGGTCGTTCCGGTGAAGCTTTTGATCGTGAGGTTACAGTTGGTTACATGTACATGTTGAAACTGAATCACTTGGTTGATGACAAGATGCATGCTCGTTCGACAGGTCCGTACAGTCTGGTTACACAGCAGCCTCTTGGTGGTAAGGCCCAGTTTGGTGGTCAACGCTTTGGTGAAATGGAAGTGTGGGCCCTCGAGGCATACGGTGCTGCATATACTTTGCAGGAAATGCTAACAGTGAAATCAGACGATGTGAATGGTCGTACCAAGATGTATAAAAACATTGTCGACGGCAATCACCAGATGGAAGCCGGTATGCCTGAGTCATTCAATGTACTGTTGAAGGAAATTCGTTCTCTTGCAATCGATATTGAACTGGAACAACAGGATTGATTCTATGCCATGCCGGGTTTCACCCGGCATGTCGGTTTGAAGGCCGACCCACAACTTTAGGAGTTGATACGTGAAAGATTTACTCAAGATGTTCAAACAGCAGGGCCAGACGGATGATTTTGATGCTATTCGTATCGGTCTTGCTTCGCCGCAGAAGATCCGCTCATGGTCATTCGGTGAAGTAAAAAAACCCGAGACTATCAATTACCGGACTTTTAAACCGGAACGGGATGGGCTGTTTTGTGCCAAGATCTTTGGGCCGGTTAAGGACTATGAGTGTTTGTGCGGCAAGTATAAACGTTTGAAGCACCGTGGTGTGATTTGTGAGAAGTGTGGTATTGAAGTCACGCTTGCCAAAGTGCGTCGCGAACGCATGGGTCACATTGAGTTGGCCAGTCCTGTTGCTCACATTTGGTTCCTCAAATCATTACCATCCCGTATGGGGCTGTTGCTAGATATGACGCTACGCGACATTGAACGCATTTTGTATTTTGAAGCCTTTGTCGTTGTTGACCCTGGTATGACTGAGATGGAACGTGGTTCATTGTTGACGGATGAAACTTATCTTGAGGCTATTGAGCAGTACGGTGACGAGTTTGATGCCCGCATGGGTGCTGAAGCGATCTTTGGTTTGCTACGGACGATTGACTTGCATGCTGAAGCAGACAGAATGCGTGAAGAGATTGCTGCAACCAAGTCTGAAACTAAATTCAAGAAATTGGGTAAGCGTCTGAAACTGCTTGAGTCTTTCCTTGCTTCGGGTAATAAACCTGAGTGGATGGTTATGACTGTGTTGCCGGTATTGCCACCTGAACTGCGTCCGCTTGTACCTCTTGAAGGTGGCCGTTTTGCAACGTCAGATCTAAATGACCTCTACCGTCGTGTTATCAATCGTAACAACCGTCTTAAACGTCTTTTGGATCTTAATGCGCCAGACATTATTGTGCGCAACGAAAAACGTATGTTACAAGAATCGGTTGATGCCCTGTTGGATAATGGTCGTCGTGGACGTGCCATTACCGGTTCCAACAAGCGACCACTCAAATCACTGGCTGATATGATTAAGGGTAAGCAGGGTCGCTTCCGCCAGAACTTGTTGGGTAAACGAGTCGATTACTCTGGTCGTTCTGTTATCGTGGTGGGGCCAACACTGAAATTGCATCAGTGTGGTCTGCCGAAGAAAATGGCTCTGGAACTGTTTAAACCCTTTATCTTTAGTAAGCTGGAGTTGCGTGGTCTGGCAACGACCATTAAGGCGGCCAAAAAAATGGTCGAACGGGAAGGCTCGGAAGTTTGGGATATCCTCGAAGAGGTGATCCGCGAGCATCCGGTTATGTTGAATCGGGCACCAACCTTGCACCGTTTGGGTATTCAAGCTTTTGAGCCTGTCTTGATTGAAGGTAAGGCAATTCAGTTGCATCCTTTGGTTTGTACTGCGTTCAACGCCGATTTTGATGGTGATCAGATGGCGGTTCACGTGCCATTGTCTATTGAGGCGCAGCTTGAAACCCGCGCCCTGATGATGGCCTCGAACAACATCCTCTCTCCCGCCAATGGTGAACCGATTATTGTGCCGTCGCAAGATGTGGTACTGGGTCTGTACTACATGTCCCGTGAACGTATTAATGCCACGGGTGAGGGTATGGTCTTTGCCGATACCAGTGAAGTACACCGTGCCTATGCTAATGGTGACGTCCATTTGCAAGCAAAGGTAAAGGTTCGTGTGCTGGAGCACATAAAAAATGAACAGGGTGAACTGGAGGCGGTTAGATCGATCAAGGATACTACCGTGGGTCGCTCCTTGTTGTGGGAGATCGTTCCCAATGGCCTGGCTTTTGAGAATGTTAATCGTGATCTCAATAAAAAAGCCATCTCACAATTGATTAATGCCTGTTATCGTCAGTTGGGTCTGAAAGATACGGTTATCTTTGCGGATCAATTGATGTATACCGGTTTCCACTATTCAACCCGCTCCGGTGTGTCTTTCTGCGCTGATGATATGGTCATCCCTGAAGTAAAAAGCACTATCTTGGCGAATGCCGAAGAACAGGTTAAGGAGATTGAACACCAGTACGCTTCTGGTTTGGTGACCTATGGTGAGCGCTATAATAAGGTTGTTGATATCTGGTCACATACCAATGACCAGGTCGCTAAGGCGATGATGGACAAATTGGGTAAAGACGATGTGATCGATGCCAAGGGTAATACCACCACACAACCTTCATTTAACTCTATCTACATGATGGCCGATTCTGGTGCTCGAGGTAGTGCCGCCCAGATTCGTCAGTTAGCGGGTATGCGTGGTCTGATGGCCAAACCTGATGGTTCCATCATTGAAACACCGATTACAGCTAACTTCCGCGAAGGTTTGTCTGTACTCCAGTACTTTATTTCTACCCACGGTGCTCGTAAAGGTTTGGCTGATACAGCACTGAAAACGGCTAACTCCGGTTATCTGACACGTCGTTTGGTTGACGTTTCTCAGGATCTTGTGATCACTGAACATGATTGCGGCACTAGTCGTGGTTTACACATGACCAGCTTGATTGAAGGGGGCGATGTCGTTGAACCTTTGAGTGAGCGTGTCCTGGGTCGTGTTGTTGCTCAAGACGTACTCTCTGCGGATAATGTTGTGCTGATAAAGCAAGGCACGTTGTTGGATGAAGCCTGGGTCTCACGTTTAGATGATCTGGCCGTGGATCACATTCTGGTTCGCTCAATTATTACCTGTGAAAGCCGTGTTGGTGTTTGTTCGAGTTGTTATGGTCGTGATCTGGCTCGCGGGCACATGGTTAATGTTGGTGAAGCTGTTGGAGTCATCGCTGCTCAATCTATCGGTGAACCGGGTACTCAGTTAACTATGCGTACCTTCCATATTGGTGGTGCCGCGAGTCGGTCAGCTGCCGCCAATAGTATTGAAGTTAAGAGCAAGGGTAGGGTTCGTTTGCATAATATTAAGACAGTGCAACACGCCAACGGTCATTTTGTCGCCGTATCTCGTTCTGGTGAAATCACCGTTCTGGATGACCGTAATCGTGAACGTGAGCGTTATAAAGTACCTTATGGTGCTGTTATTTCTGTCGATGACGGTAACATGGTTGACGCAGGCCAAGTTGTTGCCAACTGGGATCCACATACTCACCCTGTTATTATTGAGGTGGCTGGGACGCTTAAATTTGCTGACATTATTGATGGTGTGACGGTACAGTCTGAAGTGGATGATGTTACTGGGTTATCTAGCCTGATTATTACTGACCCGAAGCAGCGTAGTAGTTCGGCAAAGGACATGCGTCCTATGGTGAAACTGATGGATGAGGCGGGTAATGACTTGACGATTCCTGGCACAGATATCCCCGCGCACTATTATTTACCTGCGGGTGCCATTATCGGCATGCGTGATGGTGACAATGTGGGAGTGGGTGACGCGATTGCTCGTATTCCACAAGAATCATCAAAAACACGTGATATCACCGGTGGTCTGCCCCGTGTTGCCGATCTCTTCGAAGCTAGAAAGCCAAAAGAATCGTCTATTATGGCTGAGGTCAGTGGTACCGTCAGTTTTGGCAAAGAAACCAAGGGTAAACAGCGCTTAGTGATTACCCCAGGTGACGGCGAACACTACGAAGAACTGATTCCTAAGTGGCGTCATGTCACCGTATTTGAGGGTGAGCACGTCGCGAAGGGCGAAGTGATTGCTGAAGGTGAGCCAAATCCACACGATATCTTGCGCCTTTTGGGTGTTAAGGCCCTGGCTAACTACATCGTTAATGAGGTACAGGAGGTTTACCGCCTACAGGGGGTGAAAATCAACGATAAGCACATTGAAGTGATTGTGCGTCAGATGCTTCGTAAGGTAGAAATCGTTCATCCGGGTGATACTCGTATGTTAAAGGGAGAGCAGGTTGATCGTTCCCGCTTGTACGATGAGAATGAGCTGGCCAAGCTTAAAGACAAGCAGGTTGCTCTATTTGAGCCGCTATTGCTGGGTATTACCAAGGCCTCATTGGCTACCGAATCCTTTATTTCTGCAGCTTCTTTCCAGGAGACTACCCGTGTTCTTACGGAGGCGGCTGTCACCGGTAAAGTGGATGGCCTGCGCGGTTTGAAAGAAAATGTGATTGTTGGCCGTTTGATCCCTGCGGGAACCGGTCTGGCATTTCATGCGGAGCGTCGCCGCAAACGTAAGGAGCAGGAGAGCATGGAGGCCTTGTTAGAGGCTGAAACTTCGGCTCTGCAAGGGGATAGTTCCGAATCGTCCCCCGAGTTTGTTAGCGAGGGTTAGAGGACCGGACGAATAAATGGAAATTAGGTCCTAATTGCTGTTGACGAGAGGGGCTTGATTCACTACAATCTCGCGCCTTACGACAGGTCAGGCCCTTGTTTTGGAAGGTCTGTCCTGTCGTTTATTTTCTGGAGTTAGAAAGAGTTATGACAACAATAAACCAGTTGGTACGTAATCCGCGCAATCGAAAGCGGGAAAAGAGTAATGTGCCTGCGTTGGAGGCTTGTCCTCAACGACGTGGTGTATGTACTCGTGTTTATACTACGACACCGAAAAAGCCAAATTCAGCGATGCGTAAAGTAGCGCGTGTACGTCTGACTAATGGCCATGAAGTTACAAGTTACATTGGTGGCGAAGGGCATAACCTTCAGGAGCACTCGGTGGTTCTGATTCGTGGTGGTCGTGTAAAGGATTTGCCTGGTGTACGTTATCACACAATTCGTGGTTCTCTGGATACGGCTGGTGTAAGTGATCGTAGGCAGTCTCGCTCCAAGTACGGTGCCAAACGGCCTAAGTCGTAATTTGAATTTTAATATGAAGCGCTTGTTAGGTGATTTTAGTTTAAGCAAGTGCTTTGAATGTAAAGTAAACAGGAAATTGGTAAATGGCTAGAAGACGAGTCGCAGCAAAGAGGCCTATACTCCCGGATCCAAAGTTCCGGTCTGAGATGATCGCCAAGTTCATTAATATGCTGATGTTGAGTGGTAAGAAGTCAGTGGCAGAGAGTATTGTTTATGGTGCATTAGATACTGTAGGTGAGAAATCTAAAAAAGATGCTATTGAAGCTTTGGAAAAGGCGCTCGAGAATGTTCGTCCAATGGTTGAGGTGAAATCTCGCCGTGTAGGTGGTGCGACATACCAGGTGCCGATTGAAGTTCGTCCGAATCGTCGTAATACTCTGGCTATGCGCTGGATAGTCGACGCGGCCCGTGCACGTAGCGAAAAGGGTATGGGTGCTCGTCTGGCGAGTGAGATTATGGATGCATCTGAAAATCGTGGCACTGCCGTGAAAAAGCGTGAGGAAACGCATCGTATGGCTGAAGCCAATAAGGCTTTCGCCCATTACCGTTGGTAATGAATTAAGTTTATAGGAATACTAGCAGTGGCCCGTAAGATCCCGATAGAACGTTACCGTAATATCGGCATCATGGCGCACATTGATGCGGGTAAGACGACGACAACAGAGCGTGTTTTATTTTATACGGGAATATCTCACAAAATAGGTGAGGTGCATGACGGAACGGCCACCATGGACTGGATGGAGCAAGAGCAGGAACGAGGTATTACTATTACCTCTGCCGCGACAACTTGCTTTTGGAAGGGTATGGAGCAGCAGTTTCTGGAGCATCGTATCAATATTATTGATACGCCCGGGCATGTAGACTTCACGATTGAAGTTGAGCGTTCACTGCGAGTACTGGATGGAGCTTGTGCTGTTTTTTGTGCAGTTGGGGGAGTAGAACCCCAGTCTGAAACCGTGTGGCGGCAGGCAAATAAGTATCAGGTGCCGCGTTTGGCTTTTATCAATAAGATGGACCGGGCAGGTGCCGACTTCCTGCGGGTAGTTGAACAGATTAAGGCCCGGTTGGGTGCTATCCCCGTGCCGATTCAATTGAATATCGGTGCCGAAGAAAGTTTTTCGGGAGTAGTTGACTTAATCAAGATGAAAGCGATTGACTGGAACGAAGCTGACATGGGAGCGACTTTCAGTTACGAAGAAATTCCGGCGGAGCTAAAGGATAAGGCTTTGTTACTGCGTGAGCAGATGGTCGAGTCGGCGGCAGAAGCCAATGAAGAGTTGATGGAGAAGTACCTTGAGAATGGCGACCTGGAGGAAGCTGATATCAAGAAGGGCTTACGTCTCCGGACTATAGCCAACGAAATTGTGCCATGCCTGTGTGGTTCAGCCTTTAAAAATAAAGGTGTGCAGGCGATGCTGGATGCAGTGGTTGATTTTATGCCTTCTCCAGTTGAAGTGCCGGCTATCAAGGGCATATTGAATGATGAAAATGAAACTGAGGCCGCGCGCCACTCATCAGATGATGAGCCGTTTGCAGCCTTAGCATTTAAGATTGTGACCGATCCATTTGTCGGTACGTTGACCTTCATACGGGTTTATTCCGGGGTCATTGCTTCTGGGGATAGTGTTTATAACCCCTTAAGAGGTAAGAAAGAGCGGATTGGACGTATTGTGCAGATGCACTCCAACAGCCGCGAAGAGATTAAAGAGGTTCGGGCGGGCGATATAGCCGCGGCTATCGGGCTTAAGGATGTTACTACGGGTGACACCTTGTGTGATTTAAGTGCTGTGATCACGCTGGAGCGCATGGATTTTCCGGAGCCAGTTATCTCGGTGGCAATTGAACCGAGGACGATGGCTGATCAGGAGAAGATGGGGGTTGCCCTCTCCAAGCTAGCCCAGGAAGACCCTTCATTTCGGGTGCATACCGATGAAGAGTCTGGCCAGACCATTATCTCTGGAATGGGTGAGTTGCACTTGGAGATTATTGTTGACCGAATGAAGCGAGAGTTTAGCGTGTCGGCCAATGTAGGTGTGCCGCAGGTGGCCTACCGCGAAACCATACGCGAGTCAGTAGAGCAGGAAGGTAAATTTGTACGCCAGTCAGGTGGTCGTGGGCAGTATGGTCATGTTTGGCTGAAGATTGAACCTAAAGAGCCGGGTTCAGGTTATGAGTTTGTAAATGACATTGTTGGCGGTACGGTACCAAAAGAGTACATACCAGCGGTGGATAAAGGTGTTCAGGAGCAAATGGGAAATGGTGTAGTCGCCGGTTTTCCGTTGGTTGATGTTAAAGTCACCCTCTATGATGGCTCTTATCATGATGTAGATTCTTCGGAGATGGCGTTTAAGATTGCCGGATCCATGGGCTTTAAAGAAGGTGCCAAGAAGGCAATGCCTGTTTTACTTGAGCCTATTATGAAAGTGGAAGTGGTAACACCTGAGGATTATATGGGTGATGTGATGGGCGACCTTAATCGTCGTCGAGGCATCGTTCAGGGAATGGAAGACTGCCCCTCGGGTAAGGTTGTACGAGCCGAAGTACCATTGGCTGAAATGTTTGGTTATGCCACGGATGTGCGTTCGGCAACTCAAGGTCGTGCTAGTTACAGCATGGAGTTTGAGAAATATGCTGAAGCACCATCGAGTATCAGCAATAATGTTATTAAAAAAGTTTCGTAATAATTTAAGTTTTGAATTGAGAGGGTAAAGACCGTGTCCAAGGAAAAATTTGAGAGAACCAAGCCCCACGTCAATGTGGGCACGATTGGTCACGTAGACCACGGTAAGACGACACTGACCGCGGCGATCACCAAAGTGATGGCAGAAAAGCACGGTGGCGAGTTCAAAGACTACGCGAATATAGATAGTGCGCCCGAAGAGCGTGCTCGTGGCATCACGATAGCGACCGCGCACGTAGAATATGAAAGTGATGTGCGTCACTATGCGCACGTTGACTGTCCTGGTCATGCTGATTATGTGAAAAACATGATCACGGGTGCCGCACAGATGGATGGTGCGATACTGGTTTGTTCCGCAGCTGAT
>JAFLJQ010000008.1 GCA_022712915.1 Gammaproteobacteria bacterium
TCAAGGAGAGGCTTCAAATTGTCATAGGTGGGAATGCTGATATCGCTCATATACAGCCGATTTGCATGTGCATTCTTCCTGAGATTAGAGGAAATCAACCTCTAGGCTAGGCATTGCTGTGCTGTATCAGTGTGAAGTGCAGCAGGGGTGGCCTATTTGGTGCATCATCAATAATAACCTCAGTGCTTCAAATCCACGTTCTATTGCTCTGCTGGAATCTGTCGTCATTAGTAAGGATCAGTATCGCCAGATATTTCATGATCTGAATTTCAACCTCTTCATCATCCTTAAGAGCGCGTTCACCATAACGCCTTTTTATCTTCATTTTGCCTGCCTGTATTGGACATAGTTATGCGGGTGGTCATAGGGCTATCTCCTGGGCGACAAAGCCTTTAATCTGGTGGACGGTGACATGCTCGTTTTGCTCTCCATTAATAAGGTGCAAGGCCATTTGCCGACCACCAGCGCGCTGATTGCCTTTAAGGATCATCGAGGGTCTCGTTTGGTTTCCGTGAGCTTTGAGCTTTAATGCCCATGCCTTCAATCAAGCTTTTGCGCATCCATTCTATTGTGCGCATGACCTCGAACAGAGCCTTCAAGACATCCTCATTGACGGGCAGGGAGCCGGAATTTGCGGCTTTGGCGAGCTGGTTGATGTTGCTGGCGATGCGAGATTTCCCCAAAGCGCCGAGAATTTTGGCTAGAAGCTTTTGATCTTGCATCGGTGCTTTGTTTGGTTGTGGCGGGCGTAGCTTCTTATCAAAGAGCGCATCTTTGATGAACTCGCCGAGCGGTCTGCCACCTGCAAGGCGTTTAAGCTCTTTGCGTTCCTCTCTGGAAAGGCGCAGGGAAAACGGGGCAGGGTACTTGTTTTTGGGGCTTGAATTATTATCAGACATTTTGCCAATCCCCCGTTGAGCTAAATGGATAGATGCTGGTATACTCCGCAGCCTTAAACGGACGGACTCCCTCGTAACTTGATAGTAACGTCCGAATAGGGGCTAGTTTTGGTGAGGTTATATCCTTAGCGGTGCTAAGTAGATGGAGTTGGCAACCAGCCCCCGCTACCAATATCAACCGGTTACCGATAAATATATCCGCTAACCGGTTTTCTTTCTAGTTTGAATTTCGGGTTTGACATACCCTTTGATAGCTTAATGTTTATCACCTGCTTTTGATGTTTGCAGCCGATACAGTATCTGTCTGATTTGGCTGTGGAAGTGTGTCAGGGAGTTGGTGATTTATAGATAAGGTGGTATAATTTACCCTGTTTTTACAGAGTAATAATAAAAAGTGGGCCCGGCGGCCCATTTTTTTTTAGGTGCAAATGATATATGGCAGCAGTAGCCGAAAAGCTGACAAATTTGATTGAACCGGTTGTTGTAGGCCTGGGGTATGAATTGTTAGGCATAGAATATATCTCACAGGGCCATCATTCGGTGCTGCGTCTCTATATAGATAGCAAACACGGCATTGAAATGGACGACTGTGCAAAGGTTAGTCGCCAGGTCAGTGGTGTGATGGATGTCGAGGAGCCCTTGAAGGGACAGTATTCACTTGAGGTCTCGTCACCCGGACTGGATCGGCCTTTGTTCAAGGCGGAGCATTATATTTGTCAGCTTGGTCAGATGATTCGGGTTCGTTTACGTCGACCACAGGATAACTCTCGCAAGTTTCGTGGTTTGCTGGTTGAGGCAGATGATGAAAGTATAGTGCTGCGTGATGTAGAAAATGGTCTGGAAACCCGGTTAGTTTATGACAATATTGATAAGGCTAACGTGGTACCTGAATTGTAAAAGCCATGAGTAAAAGGTACTTCTAAAAATAGTGATTTTTTTGTGGGGGCACGGGGAGCTTGCGCCACTATTGTGGGCTTTGTACTCACGGGGCTGGAAAATATATTTTTAGAAGTATCCTAAAAGGTTGATAAGGGAATTTCCCCAACTGTTGAATGAGCAAGGGTAAGGTAATGAACAAAGAGATTTTGCTGGTCGTAGATGCGGTATCGAATGAAAAGGGTGTCGATAAGGACATTATTTTTGCGGCGATAGAGGCTGCTTTGGCTATGGCCACCAAAAAGCGTTACAGCAACGATATCAATGTGCGCGTTTGCATTGACCGCAATTCTGGTGATTATGTAACATTCCGCCGTTGGGAAATTGTTGCTGACGATGGCATGGAGCATCCTGAATGTGAGACCACCATTAGTGCTGCACAATTGGATGAGCCGGATATTCAGGTGGGGGATTTCACTGAGGAGCAAATCGAATCAGTCGGTTTTGGTCGTATTTCTGCTCAGACTGCCAAGCAGGTTATTGTGCAGAAGGTTCGTGAGGCTGAACGGGCGCAGATTTTTGAAGAATATAAGGATCGGATCGGTGAACTGGTCATGGGGGTGGTCAAGCGTGTTGAGCGTGGCAATGTGTATTTAGATCTTGGTAAAAATATAGATGCTATTATTCCTCGTGAGGCAATGATTCCCCGTGAGTCTGTTCGTGCAGGTGACCGGTTGCGTGGTTATCTGAAAGAAGTGAATCCAGAGGCTCGAGGTCCACAATTATTGGTTAGCCGTACCGACCCTCATTTTTTGATTGAATTGTTTAAGATTGAAGTACCTGAAATCGGAGAAGGTTTGATTGATATTTTAGGTGCCGCTCGTGATCCCGGTTCGCGTGCCAAGATTGCGGTACGTAGTAATGAATCACGCATTGATCCAGTGGGTGCCTGTGTTGGTATGCGGGGTTCCCGTGTGCAGGCCGTGTCCAATGAACTGGCTGGAGAGCGGGTTGATATCGTGTTGTGGGATGAGAATCCAGCGCAGTTTGTAATCAATGCTATGTCACCTGCTGATGTTGAATCTATTGTGGTCGATGAAGATGCCAATAGCATGGATATTGCTGTGGCTGAGGATCAGTTGTCACAGGCCATTGGCCGTAGTGGTCAAAACGTCAAGTTGGCCAGTGAACTGTCCAAATGGACGCTGAATGTCATGTCGGAAGCTGATGCCGATAAGAAGAGCGAAGCTGAGTCTGAGAAGACGATGAAGTCCTTTATGGTACAGCTTGATGTGGATGAAGACCTCGCCATGATTCTGATTCAGGAGGGCTTTACCACCATCGATGAAGTGGCCTACGTACCTGTTGATGAAATGCTGGCAATTGATGAGTTTGATGAAGACATCGTTGAAGAGCTCCGCAACCGTGCCAAAGATGTGCTTTTGACCCGTGCAATCAGTAGTGAAGAAGAAATTACTCAGGTTGAGCCAGCTAAGGATCTGTTGGAGATGGATGGCATGAATCTGGAACTGGCCTACAAGCTGACCAGCCTGGGTGTGATTACGATGGAACATTTGGCCGAACAATCTGTTGATGAATTGATGCAAGTGGAAGGCATGGATGAAGATGCTGCCGCCAAATTGATTATGACAGCAAGGGCCCCCTGGTTTGCTGAAGAAACGCAGGCTAGTTTAGACGAAATCCCTGAGTAGCTTAATTAGCTAATAGTGGAAGATTTGGAGAAGAGAATAGATGGCTGAAGTGACGGTTCGACAGTTTGCAGAGGTAGTTGGTATTTCCATTGATCGCCTGCTGGATCAATTAAAAGAAGCTGGTGTGGAAATCAATGACGCCGATGCGATGATTAGCGAATCTGAAAAAGTGGAGTTGCTTGGCTTCCTGCGTCGTAAGCATGGTGTAGGTGAACGCTCAGAACCTAAGAAAATCACTCTTAATCGTAAGAAAACCAGCGAGCTGCGTCAAACTGGCTCTCATGGTAAGGGCAAGTCAGTTACGGTTGAGGTACGTAAAAAACGTACTTATATAAAACGCAGCGCGGTTATGGAAGAAGAAAACAAACGCGTTGAGGAAGAAAAGGCTAAGCAGGATGCCATTGATCATGAAGCTCAACGCATTCTCAGGGAGCAGGAGGATCTGGTCGCGAAAACGCTGGCAGACGAACAAGCCCGTAAAGATGCTGAGGAGGCGGCAAAGAATGCTGTAGTTGCCCAGAAGACAGCCGAGGAAGAAGCTAAAAAACAAGCGGAAGAGATTACTCGCAAACAGGCTGAGGCGGGTAAGGATGATCGTGCCAGCAAACCGAAAAAACCTAAAAAAGCGGAGAAGGTTGAGAAGCCTGATACTCGTTATGGTCGTAAAGAGCTGCATGCTAATGTAGGTAAAGCGGGGCGTCGTAAAAAACCATCCAAGGGCCGACATATGCCTTCAGGGGAGGCGTCAGGCGAGCATGGGTTTCAGAGACCGACAGCACCAATGATCAAAGAAGTTTCATTACCAGAAACTATCACTGTTGGTGAGCTGGCTCAAAAGATGTCAATTAAGGCAGCCGAGGTCATCAAGGCGATGATGACAATGGGCAGTATGGTGACCATTAATCAGGTACTTGATCAGGAAACGGCATCTATTATCGTTACTGAAATGGGCCATACGCCAAAAATTGTAAAAGAAGATGCCATTGAAGATTCACTGATTGAAGAAGTGACCGGTGACATTAGCTCACGCGCGCCTGTTGTTACGATTATGGGTCATGTTGACCATGGTAAAACGTCATTATTGGATTACATTCGCCGCAGTCGTGTTGCCGCAGGCGAGTCAGGTGGTATTACTCAGCACATAGGTGCCTATCATGTTTCAACTAAGGGCGGTGATATCACCTTCCTGGATACCCCTGGTCATGCCGCCTTTACGGCTATGCGAGCTCGTGGTGCCAAAGTAACCGATCTGGTTGTTCTTGTCGTGGCCGCAGATGACGGCGTTATGCCGCAAACTAAAGAGGCGGTGCAACACGCTCGTGCTGCTGAGGTACCGTTGATTATTGCGATCAACAAGATGGATAAAGAAAATGCCGATCTTGATCGTGTTAAAAATGAACTGGCTCAGGAAAATGTAATTCCGGAAGATTGGGGCGGTGACACTATGTTTGTTCCTGTTTCTGCTCACACGGGAGATGGGGTTGATACCTTACTTGAAGCGATATTATTACAAACTGAGGTGCTTGAACTGAAAGCACCGGATGAAGGCAATGCCAGGGGTATCATCATTGAGTCGCGTCTTGACAAGGGCCGTGGCCCTATTGCGACGATGTTGGTGCAACAGGGTTGCCTTAAGAAAGGTGATATTTTGCTAGCTGGTTTGGAATACGGTCGAGTGCGCGCCATGATTGATGAACATGGTAAAACGTTAACGCATGCAGGTCCTTCGATTCCGGTTGAGATCCTTGGTTTATCAGGTATTCCCAGTGCCGGTGATGAGGCCAATGTGGTTCCTGATGAACGCAAGGCACGTGAGATTGCACTATTCCGTCAAGGCAAATACCGTGATGTAAAACTGGCACGGCAACAGGCGGTCAAACTGGAAAATATGTTCACGCAAATGGAAGAGGGTGAGGTTAACTCGCTTAATCTTGTACTGAAGGCTGATGTTCAAGGCTCAGTGGGAGCCATTACGGATGCCTTGCAGGCACTGTCTACCAATGAAGTAAAAGTTAAAATCGTTGCCAGTGGTGTCGGTGGGATTAATGAATCCGATGTGAATCTGGCAATGGCCTCCAATGCTGTCATGATTGGCTTTAATGTTCGAGCCGATGGTTCCGCCAAGCGTTTGATTGATGATGAGTCGGTTGACCTTCATTATTACAGTGTAATATATGATCTCATTGATGAAGTGAAACATGCCATGAGTGGCATGTTGGCACCAGAATTTAAGGAAGTGATCATGGGGCTGGCTGAAGTTCGTGATGTGTTCCGTTCACCTAAAATTGGTGCGATTGCCGGTTGTATGGTGGTAGAGGGTACTCTAAAGCGCAACAATCCTATTCGTGTACTGCGTGAGAATGTGGTTATTTACGAAGGTGAACTTGAATCGCTGCGCCGCTTTAAGGATGATGTTAATGAAGTTAAGCAGGGTACCGAATGCGGTATCGGTGTAAAGAACTACAATGACGTCAAGCCTGGAGACCAGATCGAAGTTTATGAACGTGTACAGGTTGCCCGTAAACTGTAAGTTGTTTCAGCGTAGATTTTGCACTTTAATGGATCATTTCGGTTGTTCTTATGCCCAAAGAATTTAGTCGTACCCGCCGTGTTGGTGAGCAAATGCAACGTGATCTGGCGCAGCTTATTCAGCAGGAACTCAAGGATCCCCGTATTGGGATGCTGACTGTCTTGTCGGTTGACGTCAGTCGTGATTTTTCTCATGCTAAGGTGTTTGTTAGCAGCTTGGAGGGTAGTGAAGGTATGAAACAGACTCTGGAAATATTGGGTCGTGCCAGCGGGTTTTTACGCCACGAACTGGGTCGCCGTATAAAACTACGTATTATTCCCGAGTTGCATTTTGTACATGATGAATCTATTGAGCGTGGTAACCGTCTGTCATCCCTGATTGATCAGGCCATCGCAAGTGACAAGAAAGAAGATTAATTAGAGGTAGAATGTGGCAAGAAGACGTGCCCATGGTCGAGATATAAATGGTATTGTGCTGTTGGACAAGCCGCTTGGTATCACCTCAAATAGAGCTCTACAGAAAGTCAAACGTCTGTTTAATGCCAATAAGGCCGGGCACACTGGTAGTCTGGATCCTTTGGCAAGTGGCCTGTTGCCGATTTGCCTGGGTGAAGCTACCAAGATTTCAAGTTATCTGCTGGATGCGGATAAGGCCTATACCGGTACCTGTAAGCTGGGGGTGCACACCACCACGGCTGATGCCGAGGGTGAGATTATCGAACAAAAGCCGGTGGGAGAATTAACCGAAAAACAGGTTAATACCGTACTGGAAAAATTCACTGGAATCCTTGAGCAAATCCCGCCGATGCACTCTGCTATCAAGCAGGGTGGACAGCCGCTTTACAAGTTGGCCCATCAAGGTATTGTGGTTGAGCGCCAGCCTCGCATTATTCATATCTATGAATTGAGCATGACACGTTTGGAAGGGGATGAACTGGATATTGCCATGCGCTGTTCCAAGGGAACCTATGTCCGAACTCTGGCGGAGGATATTGGTCGGGAGCTGGATTGCGGAGCTCACTTGAACGCTCTGCGCCGGAGCAAGGTTGGGCCGTTTAGCCTCGAAAAGGCTGTAACTATGGATATACTTGAAGCATTAGCTGAAGAAGGTTTTGAGGCCATGGATCAGCACATTTTGCCTATTGAACTAGCCCTGGTTGACTGGCCGGAGATCAGCGTGACTGAAAATTCAGCCTTTTATCTCAATCGGGGACAGCCTATACAGGTTGCCAAGGCGCCCACCAGTGGCTTGGTACGCCTGTCAGCCAATCAACGTTTCATTGGTATTGGGGAAATCCTCGATGACGGTAGGGTGGCCCCGCGTCGGTTGTTGAAATCAGGTTGAGAATTGGCTTTTCAGTCAGTTTTACTCTTGTGTCGTCATAGGGGCGCGGGTACAATACGCCCTCTAATTTTATCGATAAATTTTATTTAAAACAGGAGTTTGCGATGTCCATCAATGCCGAACAAAAGGCAAACATCGTCAGTGAACATCAGCGTGGCACCAGTGATACTGGTTCACCCGAGATACAGGTTGCATTGTTGTCAGCCCGTATTAATGATCTGTCTGGCCATTTTAAGTCCCATATCCATGACCATCACTCGCGTCAGGGTCTGTTACGCATGGTGAGTAAGCGTCGTAAGTTGCTTGATTACCTGAAAAGAAAAGATGTACAGCGCTATCGTGATCTGATTAGTAGTTTAGGTCTGCGTAAGTAAATCAATATAAAAAACCTTGGTAGAAGGAAGCTATGACCCCCGTAACTAAAGAATTTAAATACGGCGATCACGTCGTACGCCTCGAAACCGGTGAGATTGCTCGCCAATCCACTGGTGCCGTAATGGTCAGTATGGGTGAAACCGTTGTACTGGTTACAGCGGTTGCTCAGAAAACAGCGGTTGAAGGTCGGGATTTTTTCCCTATGACCGTTAACTATCAGGAACGTACCTACGCAGTGGGTAGAATTCCTGGTGGCTTCCTGAAACGCGAAGGTCGTCCGTCAGAAAAGGAAACTCTGACCTGTCGGTTGATTGATCGTCCGATTCGTCCTTTATTCCCGGATGGCTTTACCAATGAGGTGCAGATTGTTGCGACCGTGTTGTCCATGGACACGGAAATTAATCCAGATATCCCCGCCATTATTGGTGCCTCCGCAGCACTTAGCATAACGGGTACACCCTTTAATGGCCCAATTGCAGCCGCCCGTATCGGTTATATCGATGGTCAATATTTGCTCAACCCAGGTTTGACCGAGTTGAAAGAGTCCGAGCTGGATCTGGTGGTTGCCGGTACCGAACATGCTGTTTTGATGGTGGAGTCAGAGGCCAAAGAATTGTCTGAAGACGTGATGCTGGGTGCGGTTATGTTTGGCCATGAACAGATGCAGGTCGTTAATAAGGCCATTGAAGAATTTGTCGCTGAAGTCGGTGTAGAAGCCTGGGACTGGCAGCCTATTGCTACGGATGAAAAGTTGCGTGGTGAAGTTGCCTCTGCGTCTGAAGCTGATGTTACAGAAGCCTATAAGATAAAGGTCAAACAGGATCGCTATACGCGCCTGTCTGAAATCCGCAAGGGAACGGTTGCCAAGCTGGCTTCAGATAGCTGGAGTGACAGTGACGTATCAGATGCTGTCTCCTCTCTGGAAAAGACAGTTGTTCGTAGTGCCGTCATTAATGGTGAGCCTCGTATCGACGGTCGTGATACTCGCACCGTGCGTCCGATCACAGTTAAGGTTGGTATTTTACCGCGTGCACATGGTTCTGCCTTATTCACCCGTGGTGAAACTCAGGCCATTGTCGTGACTACATTGGGTACCGAGCGTGATTCACAGATTATTGACGCTCTGGAAGGTTCCTACCGTGATAATTTCATGTTGCAATACAATTTCCCTCCATACTGTGTGGGTGAAACAGGCATGGTTGGGAGTCCAAAGCGTCGTGAAATTGGCCATGGTCGTCTGGCCAAGCGTGGTGTGTTGGGCGTGATGCCTAGCGCAGAAGAATTTCCTTATAGTATGCGCGTTGTGTCTGAAATTACTGAATCTAATGGCTCCAGTTCGATGGCCTCTGTTTGTGGTACTAGTTTGGCACTAATGGATGCCGGTGTTCCTCTCAAGGCCGCGACTGCGGGTATTGCCATGGGTCTGATTAAAGAGGGCGATAAGTTTGCCGTATTAAGCGATATTTTAGGTGATGAAGATCATTTGGGAGATATGGACTTTAAGGTAGCGGGTACGGCGAATGGTGTTAATGCCTTGCAAATGGATATCAAGATTGATGGTATCACTAAGGAAATTATGGCCGCAGCGCTGGAGCAGGCTAAAGAAGGTCGTTTGCACATCCTTGGTGAAATGAACGCCGTGTTAAGTGAATCTCGTACTGAAATGTCAGAACACGCACCGCGTTATGTCACCTTCAAGATTAATCCTGAGAAGATCCGCGATGTTATTGGTAAGGGTGGGGCCACCATTCGTTCTATTACTGAAGAAACCGGTGTTTCTATCGATATCTCTGATGATGGTATGGTCAAAATTGCCTCCAGTGATGGTGCTGCAGCGGAAGAAGCCCGCCGTCAGGTTGAACAGATCACGGCCGATGTCGAAGTGGGCAAGGTATATGAAGGTAAGGTCGCTAAACTTATGGACTTTGGTGCCTTTGTGACAATCTTGCCGGGTAAAGATGGCTTGGTTCATGTTTCACAAATCTGTGATGAGCGCGTCGAAAATGTCAGCGACAAACTCACTGAAGGTGACCAAGTCAAGGTCAAGGTTTTGGAAATTGATAAACAAGGTCGCATCCGACTCAGCATGAAGGCCGTTGCCGCTGGTTAGGCCTCGGTTTTTGACTACACTTTAAAAAGGCTGCTGATGCAGCCTTTTTTATTGTCTTATTTTTATATCTTTGTCATTTTCATGGCACACACCTTGCATATTTTTTGTGAATTAAGTTCCAAGGAGACAAAATGTCGGCAGTTAAACGTTTTTCAACTCTGTTGCCAGTCATTGTTTTGCTGGCGGCCTGTGCAGTCGCAGTTCCCCCTAATGATATCCTTTCACCCGAAAAGGCCATGATATATGGTTATATTGATGCGGAATATCCTATCGACTCTGTTGATTTACAGGAGTTTGGGGTTGTTTATATTGCACCTTTTAAACATCCTCCTAGGGTATTGGTGTACAAAAATGGCTATTTTATGGCTGAGAACCTTAAACCGGGCAGATACTTCATATCTGCGTATCATTCAGAACTTAAGTCTTACAAGGTTGTTAATAGTCCTCAAACAACCTATCAAAATATCTTTAACATAAAACCGGGTAGTCTTAATTTTGTGGGTTCCAAACGTGTTATTGTGCAAAAGCGCAGCCTTTTGTCTCATGGTGAATTTGACGTTGTGAGTCTCCGCCGACCGGATGAACGCAGTATGTTGCGATTTTTTTATGAGAGAACCGATGGCACTGGCTGGCAAAAAAAGATAATGCGCCGTATGAAGGAACTTAGACAGTAGCCTGATCGTTGAAAAATTGACGGATGCGTTGTTCGAGCCAATAGCGAGGCTTAAAGGGCAGGTGACCATTAACAAACCCGACATGCCCTCCATTTTCAGATAACTCCAGTGTTACTTTATCAGATAATTCATCTTCCGTTGGAATCGCATCATTTGTCATGAAGGGATCATCTTTTGCGTGCAGAATGAGTGTCGGTAGCTGAATGGTCGATAAATATTGTCGACTGCTGCTCTGTTGATAATAATTTTCTGCATCAATGAAGCCATGCAAGGGTGCTGTGACCAGATCATCATATCGCCGTAAGGTTTTACATGTTAGTGCTTTGTCTTTATCTATTGGGAGGGACATATAGGTTAGACGTTGTTTTAAAGATTTTTGTAAGCTGCTGAGCAGGTGTCGTTGATAAATTTTTGAGGCTTGATGATTAAGTTGGTTAGCTGCGTTACTTAAATCAAATGGGACTGATATGGCAATGGCTCCGGCTAAGGGATTGACTTGTGCTGTTTCACCTAGCCACTTAAGCAATACATTGCCTCCCAGAGAAACACCAATGATATAAATGAGGCGGTCTGGAAAACGTAGTATTAGTTGTGAAATAACATAACTTAGATCACCGGTTTCGCCGGAGTGATAGGCGCGGGGTAGACGGTTCACTTTACCGTTACAGCCACGAAAATACATTATTAAAGCCTGAAAACCGAGTTGACTCAGGTGTTTTAACAGGCCTTTTGCGTAATGGGATTCCTCATTACCCTCCAGTCCATGTAACAATAGGACAATCGGGCCGGATTTGTTTTCGGTCCAGTCAAGATCCAGAAAATCCCCATCGGGGAGTTCAAAACGTTCACGAGTTAAGGAAAGTTTCGGCCGCTTGCGAAATAAACTTGGCCAGATAGTTTGGGCATGTCGGTTGCGTAGCCACCAGGCAGGTTTGAAGGTGCTGGAAGTAATCAATTTTAAAATATATTAATTAATTGAACCGCTAAGGACGCAAAAGGCGCTAAGTTTATTATTAATAGAACGTCTGAAAATATACATGCTTGTTATATCCCGATTTTTCTATCAATGCATTAATTGAGTAAGCGCTTATTAATGACTCTTGATGTCCTTTGCATCCTTTGCGGTTAAAATATTTTTTTGAATAGGGTTACCTAAAATTCAAGTAGCCTTGGAGGTCTTATTGGTTCGCCCGATTTTTCACCAGATCATCCACTACGGCTGGATCGGCCAGGGTGGATATATCACCTAGATTATCCAGATTGTTTTCGGCAATCTTGCGCAGGATACGGCGCATGATTTTACCGGAGCGAGTTTTGGGTAGGCCGGGGGCCCATTGAATCACATCGGGTTTGGCGATGGGACCGATTTCGGTTTTGCATAAGGCAATCAGTTCGGCCTTTAAGGCATCATCGGGTTCGACGCCCAGAATCGGTGTGACATAGGCATAAATACCCTGGCCCTTGATGTCATGGGGATAACCGACCACAGCTGCTTCAGCAACCTTTTCGTGTAAAACCAATGCTGATTCGACCTCAGCGGTGCCCATACGGTGACCGGAGACATTTAACACATCATCCATGCGGCCGGTGATCCAGTAATAGCCATCGGCATCGCGTTTGGCACCGTCACCGGTAAAGTAATAACCGGGATAGGTCTTGAAGTAGGTTTCGACAAAGCGCTGGTGGTCGCCATAGATACTGCGCATCTGACCGGGCCAGGAACTGGTCATGACCAGGGCACCGGAAGCTTCACCATTGCCTTCGATAAGCTGGTTGGTGGTGGTATCGACAATCCCTGGTTTGATACCGAAGAAGGGTAGGGTGGCAGAACCGGGCTTGAGTTTGGTGGCACCGGGTAGCGGAGTCAGTATATGGCCACCGGTCTCAGTTTGCCACCAGGTATCGACTATCGGGCAGCGTTCATCGCCTATCACTTTGTGATACCACTGCCAGGCTTCCGGGTTAATGGGCTCGCCTACCGTACCGAGAATACGCAGGGATTTGCGTGAGGTTTTTTTCACTGGGCCATCGCCCTCGCGCATCAGAGCACGAATAGCGGTTGGGGCAGTATAAAAAACGGTGATTTTGTGTTTATCGACCACCTGCCAAAAGCGGGAGGCATCGGGGTAGTTGGGTATGCCTTCAAAGAAGACTGTGGTAAAGCCATTGGCTAGTGGCCCATATAATAGGTAACTGTGGCCGGTGATCCAGCCCACGTCTGCGGTACACCAGTAGATATCTTTGTCAGTGAGATCAAATACGTACTTGGTGGTCATGGCGGCATAAAGCAGATAGCCACCGGTGGTGTGTAAAATACCCTTTGGTTTCCCGGTTGAGCCGGAGGTATAGAGGATGAACATGGGATCTTCGGCGTCCATTTCTTCTGGAGGACATACGCCAGATGCCTCAGCCATGGCATCGTGATACCAGACATCATGTTTATTATTCCAGTGGATATTGCTACCGGTACGTTTTACGGTCAGAACAGTATGTACGTTAGGACACCCGTTGACAGCTTCATCGGTGTTGGCTTTCAGGGGAATGGGTTTGCCGCCGCGTACCCCTTCATCAGCGGTAATGACCACATGGCAGTCTGAATCAAGGATGCGATCTTTGAGTGATGTCGGAGAAAAACCACCGAACACGACTGAGTGTACGGCACCGATACGGGCGCAGGCCAGCATGGCATAACCGGCCTCAGGGATCATCGGCATGTAGATACAAACACGATCACCTTTTTTTACGCCACGATTTTTCAGGACGTTGGCTAGTTTACTGACGTGTTCGTGCAATTCTTTATAGGTGATTTTTTTATCGTCATTGGGATCATCTCCTTCCCAGATAATGGCGACTTGATCGGCTCGGCTATCGAGATGACGATCGATGCAGTTGTAAGTGACATTGAGCTTGCCGCCCTCAAACCATTTTATGTGCAGATCGTTTTGATCATAGCTCCAGTCCATGACTTTGTCCCAGGGTTTGGACCAGCTGATAAATGTCTTTGCTTGTTCGGCCCAAAAACTCTCAGGATCATCCATGGAGTGCTGATACATTTCCTTATATTTTGCTTCGGTGATGTGCGTGCTTTTTTTAATGTTGTCAGGGATATCGTAGAGTTTGTCTGACATGTGATTTTTCCCCTTTGTTTTTAATTTATAAATTCGATGATTGAAAAATGGTTATTCAATTCTGGCCTTAAAGTCTTGCGCGGATCTTGTTCTGGGATTTAACCAGTTGACCCACTGTATCCTGTGTTGAGGCAAGTTGTGTTACCAGATAGGTAAATATGTTTGCGGTGGCGTGTGTATCGCCTATCGCACTGTGTCGGTTGGTAATATCAACCTAGCAAAATCTGGCCACCTCCTCCAGCCTATAATGCCCTATTTGGCCGCGATGCTCCAGAAATAGCAG
This sequence comes from Gammaproteobacteria bacterium, assembly GCA_022712915.1. Taxonomy (GTDB): domain Bacteria; phylum Pseudomonadota; class Gammaproteobacteria; order UBA6429; family Thiohalophilaceae; genus JAHEDB01. Next base: position 13,932 of record JAFLJQ010000008.1, read on the forward strand.
CATGGTATCGATCCAGGGATTCTGTAGTTGAGCATGGCAGCATTTTTGTACTGCCTAATTTATTTTGTTTTTATGATATTTTCCTAAGGAAAAATACCATGAAGTCTTTTATATCTGCCTGGTAAGAGTTGATAATCCAGGTTTAGCTTTGCCAGTAATTTGTGCACGTGTCGAAAGGCCTCTTTCAGAATATGTTGCTCAAGTTCACTCAATTCATCCGGAGCTAGAAAACATTACTCATATGTTGTCCTAGCTCTGCCTGTAAGCGGTAATTATGCACCTTTATACACGCTTATATACTGGTATGCCTTGTCCAAGAGGTGGCTGCTTCTTGCCGTATACTCCCTGTATTGGTGACCCCCATAAAAATGAGTGATGGTATTGGTTTCATTTATATTTTGGTCAATGCACTGATGGGGGTTATATCGATAAAATACATAATTTTTTCAAGGCTTCTTCTGTAAATATACTTTTCACTCAAGGGGCACAAGTATGCAAGTTTTTTAGGTTATTGACGGGACAATAGCGTCTTCATTGATATAAATGTTTATAATCAGAATTGGCAGAGGGCGTTTTTACTCAAGCTTTTTACGCTGGCTGTCAACGGAATGGATAAAACGTTGAATCATGCCATCCACATCACTGCGTAGATCAATAAAGAAGCAGCCAACACGGCGACCCTCCGCATTTTTTTCTTGGCTGGCAGGTGGCAGATGGCTGCGTGTTTCCAGAGTGACCGTACCCGTGCCAAATTCGGGCAGAGTTATTTCACACTTTTTAAATATACTGCCAAGGGCAAATTCTTGATTTTTTTCGATATCTTCAAGTGCCAGCCCTCCGACACTGATGTCATGAATACGGTATTGCCTTGCCTTGTCATCATTATGATGCACTATACAAAAGGCATTTATGTTCATCGGTAATGTGACTCGGTACGTGTCACGTCTTTGAACCCATAGCATATTGCTTGGAATCTTGCAGGCAAATACGGTTTGGTTTTGATAACGGGCCTTTTGGATCTTGTTCACCGTGAATTTAGCGGTTACGCCAGCCAGTTGTGACTTTATTGTTACACTATCATCAGATATCAGCGCTTTGTTAGCGGTCTCATCCGAACCATAATCTAGCAAGACGATATTTTTGTCTGGTAATACATCAATAACCGCTGTTAGCAGGGACTGTTTCCCTGTGTCAAAATAGGCTGTCGCTATGCAATTGCTTTTTTGTAGCATGCGTAGTTTCTGCATGATTTCATTTTGGGCATAGATGACAAATTTTTCGTCATCTTCGATAACAGCCGATTTAGTGGGTTTTAATTTGAAAATATCGTCAGTCATAACTAGTCGTAAACGTTTGATAGTTTGTAATGGTTAAAAAAATATAAACTCTTATTATGGTATATACCATTTTTTATAGTCGGAGTCCTAACTTAAAAGTAGTTTTGATTCTTGAGTTGTGCAATGTTCTGGTACGGGATAGTTTGCTGCCGGGTAATTTTGGCATATTGCCAGTTTGCGATAGCCCACTGCCAAATGTTAGACACAGATTCCTGTTTGAGAACGATAGGGGGATTTTGTCCTAGAAAAACAAGGGCTTGGAGAATTTGTACCGAGGCTTGCTTATCAATTAGTGTGGGAGCCTGATTTCGTTTGCTAAGTTTTTGTCCTTGATCATTAATAACCACCGGCAGGTGACAATAAACGGCTGTATCCAGTCCAAGATGTTGTTGAATAAGCATCTGACAAGGCGTTGAGTCGAGCAGATCATTGCCACGTACGACCTCTGTTATGCCTTGCAGTGCGTCATCGACCCCTGTGGCGAGTTGATAGGCAAACAAACCACCGGCTCTTAAAACGATGTAGTCACCTATTTCTGTTCCTAGATTGTACTGGCAGTTGCCTTGCAATAAGTCATTAAATTGTATGATCGCGCCTTGTGTATTCATCCTTAATGTATGTATAGACTGGTTCTGTGTCAAACCGTTGCGACAAGTTCCGGGGTAGATTGCATTTGTCGTACTCGAGGTTTGTGCCTCGGCAATTTGCTTGCGACTACAGGCGCAGGGGTAAATGTAGCCTTTGCGCTGTAGTGTATTAAGCGCATCCCGGTAGATATCATTTCGTTGGCTTTGAAAACTAACCGGGCCATCCCATTCAAAACCAAAGTGCTCAAGGGTCGTCAGTATGGCATCACTGGCACCAGCAACCTCACGAGGTGGATCGACATCATCAATCCGAATCAGCCATTCGCCTTGCTGGCTTTTAGCCTGTAAATAACTTCCGGTAGCTGCAATGAGAGAACCAAAGTGCAAGGGGCCACTAGGTGAGGGGGCAAATCGACCTCGGTAGGGTTGAGGTGAGAGCTTAGCGGGAGGGGTTTGATCAGGCATATGAGATTGTGAGTACTAATATCAGTTGTTAGTTTTATTGAGAGTTTAATCCCTCTCCTTCTAGTAAGAGGGTTATGTTTGAAATATAGATCATTTGCTCAGATGGCTATTTGTACCAACTCGTGAAACTGTTTACGGCTTCCCGGTCAAGCCGGTAATTATTGACCGGATGGGTTTTATCAGGATAACCCAGTGACATTCCAGTAACGAGATGCAGGTTGTCAGATATATCAAGAATATCCCTGATCTTATCTGGGTATTCGATCAGTGAGGCCTGGGGACAGGTGGCGAGGCCAAGACCATTGGCTACCAGCATGATACTTTGTAAGAACATACCCATGTCGACCCATGAGCCTTTACCCATATCCTTTTCAATAAAAAATAGTAGACCTACCGGTGCGCCAAAGAAGCGGTAATTGTTATACCAGGCATTTTTTTGGCTATCGGGATCATTTTTTTGGATTCCAAGTGCAGCATATAACGATAGACCGGTATTTTTACGTCGGCTTTTATACGGCTCGTGCCACTTGGCCGGATAATAAGTGTAATCCGGATTTTTAGGTAATTTGTCCTCTCGTGCCTGGGTAAGGGTATCGGTAATACGCTGCCTGGTTTTGCCGGTGACGACTGCCACCCGCCACGGTTGGGTGTTGACCCCGGAAGGGGACCAGCGGGCAGTATCTAGAATTTTTTCCAGATCCGATCGGTTTACTGGTTTATCCAGGTAGGCACGGCAGGCATAGCGTGTAGTGATGCTTTCAATAATGTTCATAAGCCTTCTGTTTAACTTGGTTACAAAGCAAATACTCTCCTAAAGTACCCTTCTTGCATGTTGATGTGAAGGAGATCTGCGTTATTACATGATTTCCGGAGAAAAATTTTGGAAGAAAATTCCTTTATTATTCTAGGTGTTACCTCAGAGGGCTAGAAAATGATGACTGGGTGGTTGGACAGAGTGGGTTTATTAGAGCTTGAATGCCCTTGACCAGTAAATGGCATTTGGTAAAAAATGCCTGATGATTGCCCGTAATCTTGCGTACAAAACCACAGGCCTATGAATTTATTATGGGTCTTGTTGTGGCTAACCACCTCCTGATCACCGTCAGGATGAGCGGGCACTGGGTGAGTAGCTTGTATTCTGGCATGTGATGGATGATGATGCTATTCCTTGTTTTTATCTGTTTTTATCTGTTTTTATCTGTTTTTGAGTTTCTGTTTATTAAGATTTTGTGAAAATGGGCTAACTTGAGCTTTATGCACATATCTCTGGATTTTTTGTAGTGTAAGATACGAACCTGAGTAGCCTTAGGAAGAGATTTAGCATTCGGTTCGCAAATTTTTTCACCGTTGTTTTTTCTCTGGCCTCTAATTTAGATTGAGAATAATGATCCCAGGTAAAAATAGTCGGTTTCTGGATTATTTTCTTGCCATCTATTTATTTATGAGGCTATAGTACTTGGTGATAACTTGTAGTTTCGTCTAAATGAACACCTCGTCACACATCCGTGTGAAGGATATCCGCTACAAAAACTGACTAATGGAGAGAAAACTTGCAAGAAAGTTCCCTTATCGTTCGTGGTGTCACGGAAGATGGCAGAAAGCTACGACCAAGCGATTGGATAGAGCGAATTTGTTCGAGCATGAACGCCTTTGACCAGCAACGGTGCGTGTCGTCACTGGCCAAAATTGCTCAGCCCTGTATTATCAATGGGGAGAAATGCTTGGCCATCCCCCGTAATCTTGAGGACAAAAACCCACCTGCATATGAGTTTGTCATGGGCTTTGTCAACGCCAATCGTCTCGAGATCATGGCCGTTCGTGAACAGGTACAGAGCGAGTAGCCTGTTCATTTACATGTGTTGTTTTTCCCGAATTTCGTCCAGACTCTTGCAGTCGATGCATAGGCTGGCCGTTGGGCGGGCTTCCAGGCGCTGGACGCCGATTTCCACACCGCATTGTTCACAATAGCCGTATTCGCCGTTCTCAAGATTGTTCAGTGATTCATCAATTTTCTTGATAAGTTTACGTTCCCGGTCGCGGGCACGTAGCTCCATGGCGAATTCGGATTCCTGAGTGGCCCGATCATTCGGGTCAGGGAAGTTGGATGCCTCATCCTGCATGTGGTGCACAGTGCGATCAACTTCTTCCATCAAGTCACGTTTCCAATCAAGCAAAAGCTTGCTGAAATGAACTGTCTGGGCCTCATTCATATATTCTTCATTTTTTACTACCGTATAGGGAGTAAATTCGCCTGCTTCAGACGTTGATTTAACCTTCTTGGTTGTAGTCTTTTTAGCAGCCGGTTTCGTTGCCGCAGTCGATGTCTTTGCAGCAGGTGTTTTCTTTGCCACTTGTTTTTTCACCGTGGTCTTTTTGGCGGTGGACTTCTTTTTTACTATTGCCTTCTTTTTTGCGGCCATGTTATCGATTTCTCCTGCTTGTAGATGCTTCCAAAATAAAACAACGCGGTTCTATATCAGATCCAATCCGCTAGTGCAACAAAACTGACTGTAATTCGGACATTGTGTTTGGCAACAAAACTGCGGATTGGTTCTATCTAATTGAAAATTAAGAAATTGATGAATAAACAGCCAAATGACAGATTATCGGGTATTGCGAATCAATTCCACTCGGGTATGCTTATGTTTTTTTGCGAAACTGAGGTCTGAAAGTGAAACTCGAAGCACTGATATTTGATGTAGATGGCACCCTTGCTGACACGGAACGGGACGGTCACCGCGTGGCCTTTAATCAGGCTTTTGTTGAAGTCGGGTTGGATTGGGACTGGTCGGTAGAGCTGTATGAAAAACTGCTGGCGGTCACTGGCGGTAAGGAACGTATCCGTTATTTTCTCGATGAGTTTAATCGCGACTTTCCTCGCCCGCCTGAACTGGATGATTTTATCGCCGGTTTGCATAAATCCAAGACCCAGCATTATACCAACCTGCTGGGGCAGGGGGCCATCCCGTTGCGTCCCGGTGTTGAGCGTCTGCTGAATGAGGCCCGGGTTGCCGGGTTGCGTTTGGCTGTTGCCACCACTACCACCCCGGCCAATGTTGAGGCTTTGCTAATTAATACCCTTGGACCCGATAGCATGTCCTGGTTTGAGGTTATTGCTGCTGGAGATATCGTGCCAGCCAAAAAACCGGCCCCGGATATCTATGACTACGCCTTACAGGAAATGAAGCTGCAACCTGCCCAATGCCTCGCTTTTGAGGATTCGGAAAACGGTATTAAGTCATCTCTGGGTGCAAAGTTGACTACCATCATCACCATCAATGACTATACCCACAGTCATGACTTCAACGGTGCAGCCCTGGTTCTGGATCAACTGGGTGAACCTGGCCAACCCTTTACCGTCCTACAAGGTGGTGGGGTTGAGGGTGACTATGTGAATATCGACCTGCTCATGCAACTCCATGCAACACAACATGCTTTTGACGCCACTACCTAACGATCGACGCATTGACCGCATTCAGCCCTTCCACGTTATGGCGTTGTTGGCGAGGGCGCGGCAGCTGGAGGCAGCGGGGCGGGACATTGTGCATATGGAGATTGGCGAGCCCGATTTCCCTAGTCCCCAGCCTGTCGTTGAGGCCGGTCTTGAGGCCATTAGGGGCGGTGATGTGCATTACACCCCGACCACCGGCCTGCCCCAACTGCGTGAGATCATTGCCGGGTTTTACCAGAGCCGCTATGGCGTCAGTGTTAGCCCCCATCGCATAATTGTTACCCCCGGTGCATCAGGGGCGCTGTTGCTGGCCCTGGGGGTCTTGTTAGAGCGGGACGAGGCCGTGATGATGGCCGATCCTGGCTATCCCTGTAATCGCAATTTCGTTACTTTCCTCGAAGGAGAGACTCAGAGCATCCCCGTCGGTGCGAAGGAGGCTTACCAGCTCACTCCTGCGTTGGTGAGTGAACACTGGCAAGCTGCAACACGGGCCGTGCTGCTCGCCTCACCATCTAATCCTACTGGTACCCTGATCCCCGAAGCAGATTTACAACAAATCATCAATACCACCAAACAAAAGGGCGGCCACGTCATTGTCGATGAGATCTATCACGGTCTGGTCTATGACCATGATGCCACAACGGCCCTCGCCCTGAGTGATGAGGTATTTGTCATCAATAGTTTTTCCAAATACTTCGGTATGACGGGCTGGCGACTCGGCTGGATGGTGGTACCCGAGTCACATATTGACGCAGTAGACAAGCTGGCTCAAAACCTGTTTCTTGCCGCGCCCACTCCGGCGCAATATGCCGCACTGGCGGCCTTCACTCCCGAGAACCGGGCCATCCTTGATGCACGTCGCAATGAATTTCAAAAACGCCGCGACTACTTATTACCCGCGCTTCGTCAACTTGGCTTCAAAATCCTCGTCGAACCGCAGGGCGCGTTCTACCTTTATGCCGATTGCAGCGCCTTTACCAATGACAGCTATGCCTTTGCCCTCGACCTGCTCGAAAATGCTGGTGTTGCCATCACGCCAGGGAAGGATTTTGGGTTTAATGCACCGGAAAAGCACGTTCGGTTTGCCTACACCACCGAACTATCACGGCTGGAAGAAGGTGTAGCACGCTTGAGGACTTATCTTAAAAAATAAATGCAGGTCGAGTTTTTAACTCGGCAAGCGTTGCCGCCGTGACTTATTCCAAAATTTAATCAATCGTTAAGGGAAATTCATGAATATCCAATTAGCTGTTGATCGTCTCAATTCCCAACTGCCACTTAAGGCAAGGCAGGATCAACTGCCCCCCGCGCTTAAAAAATTACATCAAACAATCCTGATGTCATTGATCAAGCGAGGAACGCCTCCCACACATGAAGAGATGGCCGAGCAAGTAGGGGCGGTGCAGATGACCAGTGCATTACAGACTCTGGGTGCAAAAGATTTGCTCGTATTGAATATCGCAGGCACTGATGTCGTAGGCGCTTACCCGATCACCACTGAAACTACTGCACACCAACTAAGTATTGATAACCGGAAGATCTACGCCATGTGTGCCTTGGATGCTGTATCCGTCGCACCCATGTTTGCTACAGAGGTCAATATTACATCGCATTGTCATGTTAGTAATGAACCGATACAGATCCGTATGTATGGCAGTGACGTTATCAAATCAAATCCTGATGGTGTAATGATTGGCATTCGCTGGCAAATGCCAAGGGGGATAGCCGCTCATAGCATGTGCACTGAAATGGTGTTTTTAAAAGATGAGAACATCGCGCGGCAATGGCAGGGTGATGAACTTGAACGTATTTCGTTGTTTACCTTGACCGAAGCGATAGCGTTCGGTATGGGTTTTTTTATGCCCTTGATGAGTTAAGGGCACGTCTATAAATGCACTTTTCGCCTAAGGGACACAAGTCCGTGATAGCAGCGTCATGTTCATGTTGCTCTCATTCTACCGAGTCATTTCGGATGAAGCGATAAGCGCCCTCTATGCTGGTGGGATCGCCTGACGCTTTGACAACAGATGCCCCCCTGTCTCCGGCAAAATCACCCGCGAGCTTTACAAGCCGATTGGTTCGACGAGGGTCTCCCAAATCAGCATTTCCAAAAATTGCCTCGGCCCATTGTTTTGAATCATCTGCCAACATCTGTATTTTTCCTTATCGTAAAAAGTACTATTAGATCACACTAAAAACAAATACATAACTATTTTCTGGCTATTTCTGTATAAGAGTTAGGGTGTGGGGAGGGCCGGATAGATACCGGCCTTTACCCGATTATGTTTCAGACTCCATTTAATACGCCCCATAGTCTACCCCAGCGCTCTAGTTTCTCGTCGCTATTTAGTAATCGTGGTTGAATTTCAATTGGTTCACCAAAATGATTGATAGCACCAAACAAATTAGAATTAACAGCTCCTCGCAATACGCCGCCTATGAAACACCCTACTGCTAGTAAATCGCCACAGCGTTCACAACGATAAAATTTGGCTAAACGATCACCATTTTGGTCGAATATAGCCTTGCCCCCAACAAGATCAATTTTCATACTTGAATCACTTATTACTGCAGAAGGGTGAGCCTTACAATAGTCGCAATCACAAATACGGGGATTTAAGTCATCCAATGATTTCTCGACACTGACATTAACTTGCCATTGACCACAGTTACAGGTGCCTTGGATAGTATTTTGCTTAAACATAACGACTCGGGTAAGACGCGCGCGCTTTTCGCGTGTCGAACTTGACCCGCTTATGTACGCCCAGCATGGGCATGAACTAATGAGGTGAAAGTCCTCTGTAGGAAGGTCACCGTCGAAAACCATGTTGTGATTAGACGCTAACGACTAGCGAATGGCAAGGGCTATCCCGCGAGGTATGGTCTGGAGGAAGCCGGACGCAAACCTGCGAGCTGATGAACAAGAACATCATATGAGGCGTAGGCTGGAGGCAAGATGGCACAAGACATCGAAGCCAAGTGATCTAACGGCCACCGTAAATGATGCAGCAGTACAGGGACGGTTCATGTTCTTATCTGGGGAGATCTGCTTAACAAGCAATCGGTAAATAACCAGTGAGGCCTCTGGTTGATCAAGCTTTGGCATACAGGATTCATCGCCCTGTGTGAGCAAACAAGATGGAAACCGATAGCGTCCGCAGAGGCAACTCTGTGGGTGATTAAGTAGAAGTCAGCAGACGGCATAGTAGCCAAACGCCCATCGTAATGGTTGGGACACGGTGAAGGCCTGAACCTGAAGATCAATGCGGAGCCTGTGCAGCTCAACTACTCCATGCCCGACCGGGTTAAGGAGCGTTGGCGCAAAAGCAGTAACCAGTATTGGGGTAAATTGGCGCTAATCGGCCAGCTTGCTTTAAAACATCTTTGGGAAACGCCCTGTGCGGAGCCGCATGCAGGGTGTTGTGGGGGCTGGAGGTTAGAGACCTCTGGCTACCCGATTATGCAGTTTTATACATTGTCAAATATTTCGAAACCCAGCATACGAACTTGAAATTATTTTACTGAATTTCAAAATAACCATCCAAATATCACTCCAATTCCTATATGCACATTAGATTTTGTGTTTTTATCAAGAAATTCGGTAACATCACTACTTTCATTTTGGGTAATATTTTTATCTAGGTTGATTTCTTTTAAATATGCCACGCCAGCCAAAGCGGACACATTAAACCCATTTCCCCAAAACCATTGATATCCTCCATGAAGTGTTAAATCGATAAACGTAACGTCAGCGCTTGATCCTGCCTCACTCGTAAATTCGGAATTTTCTACTCCAACCATTGTTTGTATAAAGTAACCATCATTAAATGCACCGTGGAAAGAATATCTCCAAGGAATAAATATTCTACTAAACGCGGTATTGACTTTACTATTTGAATCCCCATAGGTAGGGCGGTCTGATTTACATTTAATAGACCCTAATAATCCCAAAGTGCTATTTTCAAGAATTGGGAGTTCAAAACCAAAATGATGATGACAGTTATTAAGATCAGGAATAACAATAAGGTTAATCGAATCTTCGGAAAAACATAATGACGTTTGAAGCATCAAATAAAAACAAAAAAGTAAACGCACAAATGACTTCATAGAATAACCTCCTTTAATTAATCATCCAGTTTATTTTAAATACTATAATTAACTCACAAAAAACTATTAATCTAAATTTGTACTGACATAAATTTATAAAAGCCAATATTTTGAAGCATAACAGAGCAATAACTGGAATATTTTCCACCATATCACTCCCTATGGATGGATAATATTCCAGTTATTCTTATATTGAACCATAAAACCTGGAAAATCTTATCCATTTATTGTCTTCTATTGTCTTCGCCTTGGTATTTTCCACTTATTGCGGCAATAAAGACCGCACAATGGAAAATAGATCAAAATTCCGCCCCAACCCCTCCCTGAAGCTGATGGATCAAGTCCGAAACAGATAGGTTTGATCTACGGTGCGGTAAGCCTGCTCTCTACTCTACCCATATCCTGACCCCATATCCGGGCCTTGCCTAATCCTAACGCCAAGCATCACCAGCAGGCAAAGCGTAGTGCTTTTTTGTGCAAAACTGGGGGAGCTTCCCGT
>JAFLJQ010000272.1 GCA_022712915.1 Gammaproteobacteria bacterium
CCGATTGGTCGCCATAGACTCGAAGGCCATATAACGGTTATCGGTGCTTCAGAAATCAACATTTATCACAGACCATTATGAGTTCATATGATGCTGGTCAGGCAGGGAGGAGGTTGAGGTTGAGGTTGAGGTTGAGGTTGAGGTTGAGGTTGAGGTTGAGGTTGAGGTTGAGGTTGAGGTTGAGACTGAAAATGATGTGGTAGATGGACAGAGAGAAAAAGGTAACGGTTCGATCAAGTCTGAGCTACAGCACCTTACCCTGATAATAGACCTTCCTTGGCGTGAAACTTTGGCACTATCGAATGTAGGATCACTTATTTATCCAGATGATAATGATGTATCTAGATTGTTAACATAATAACAATGATTTACCATGGTTAAATGTCATCTACTGAAATCATAATTTCTCCTTATTTTATTATCATCCTGTTTTTTATCGTTGCCTTTATATATTCATCCGTTGGGTTGGGTGGAGGATCATCCTACACCGCGTTGATGGCGATTATGGGTTTTGGAACCCTTGCCATTCCCATGATTTCCCTTTCATTAAATCTACTGGTCACCTCGATTGGTAGCTACAACTTTATTCGTCATAAACATTTACGTATCAAACTCATTCTGCCTTTTTTAATCTCTTCCATCCCCATGGCCTATCTCGGTGGTGCCTTGCAATTGGAAAAAGAAGTTTTTTACTGGGTCTTGCTTGTCTCGCTGTGTTTTGTCGCAGCACGTATTTACCTCTGGCAGAACACTCACTTCACACTGGAGTTTACCCATAAAGGTAAATTGGCTGTTTCACTACTAGCTGGCTGCATCCTTGGTTTTGTCGCCGGAGTAGCTGGCATTGGTGGTGGCATTTATCTTGTCCCCTTGATCATTATCTTAGGGCTTGGCAGCCAAAAAGAAGCGGCTGCCTGCGGTGTTGTCTTTATCTGGATCAATTCCCTATTTGGCCTGATCTCACGCTTACAATATAATTCCATTGACCTAAGCGACTACATCCCCATGCTTGTCGCAGTTTTTCTCGGCGGCATACTAGGTTCCTGGATGGGTGCTACCCGCTTTTCAGCAAAGGTGATGGAAAAGATATTAGGCATTATCATACTACTGGCCATTGTAGCATTAAGCAAAAAATTACTATTTTAATTAAACTCCAATATAACATGCCTTTCTGCCAAGTCATGCTGTTAAAACTCAAAACGACATTTCATACAAAAAAATGTTTTTTTGTAGCACACTAAAAACATAATATAGAAATAATCATACTGTAAAAATTGGCGTAAAAAATCAATCACGCCAAAATATAGTTTACTCCATTTACTACTTACATCAAATATATATAAAAATTGTGCTTGTTTCATATTGTCAATCTGTTGTATTGTAGATTGTGAAATCGCAGGACAATCCATTACCAAAGTAAACATTATAAACATACAAGGAGTTAAAGATCATGACCGATAGCGTTATTATAACTGCAACCGCGGTTGAAAAAATAGACATCAGAGTTAAAACACTTAGCCCATGGGGTGGAACCAAAGAGCCATTATATCTCGGAATTATTACTAATTTTGGAGGACGAGAATTTCCACTCCGATACAATAAAGCTGGATTGACTCTTGCCGATGGGACAACTTACCAGTTCGGTATAAACTCAACCACCTTAACCGAAGACCAGCAGATTTACGGCAGTCAGGAAGACGGCCCTAACAATATACTCACGTATCCACTCAATAATGTGCAACGTGTCTATCTCAGAAAAGAACCTCTTACTGAATCAGGTGATCGCGATGATTCGGCAGGCATCTACTATATTGCCGCATTTCTCACCATGCAAGATGGTCATGTTATCGACTGGAGCAACCGTAACAGGCCGGATAGTTCGGGACCATCGCCATTTTGGCTTGGGAATGAATTTGGCCAAATTGTCTATCTGAAACCTGAAGTCGCAATGTCTCCACAATAACATTTGCAATCAAAACTTTAAGCTTATTGTAAAAACTGAATAAAGATTATAACCAATACAAAAACAATATTTGTTATGAGCGGCAAAAATATTCACGCCGCTCATAACCCAATACATATATTTTCATTAATGATGTATTTTTACCAGCATATAGACTTTCGTTTTAAATAATAAATCATGTTGCGACACGCCATAAAAACAATAATCTAGAATCAACACCGTTTTCACTACTATAATTCGGCTAACGACAGCATTAGCAAATCACCCGTATATACAGATTATGGTTAACTATAGGTGAACAACAAAGTAGTATTTATGAACAAAAAAAAGAAAATAGACTCCTCAAGAATAATCCTAATTGCAGGCATTGTGCTTACCATTGCATTGGGTGGCACCATTATTTTTATTGCACTCACAAAAACAAACCAAACCACCACACCACTTGCTTCTATACCTTCTCCTCAAGCCCCCCCAATTCCAGCACAAATTCCAATAAAACCAGCCAAACCAGCCAAACCAGCCAAAAAACTTATCGAACAAACTCCAAGTTATGTCCAACCTAAACCAAGCAAGGCTGATAATGAATTTGTAATTCAAGGACTATTATCTACTGGTGGAGAACCCTGGACAGCAAATATGATCATAGTAAAAATTCTCTGGCTGAAAAATACAAAACCAAACCAGTTTTTACTCGGACAAGAAACCAGTATTGTCCAGAGTACTAAAAATGGTTTTACCTATCGTATTAGGCTTCAGCCACCATCTAGTAAATTTCTCAACTGGAATGGTGGCGTAGAAGGTAATATTGGCCGAGTAATTGCCTTTCTGGATCACAAACGTGATCGTCAGCTGACGCAAAACAAGGACAAGATCATTGCCGTTTCAAAAGAACTGATCCGTTACCGCACAGGCCGTTATGATAAAAACATCCTCAATGAAGTCCAGCAGAAAAACATTATGCTGGGAGGAAAAGGTTATGTGATTGTACGGAACATACAGAATGGTGAAGATCAAGCTGACTGGAAAGTTGTGTCAAATACAAGCCCAGCCAGACTGGACCTAAATGCCGAGGAAACCAGCCTGCCCAACATGTACAATACCTTTATGAAGCTACAGTGACACGTTACCGCCGGCCTCTACAGATACAAGGGCACTTCTGTAAAGGCACTTTATATCCCCAGGAACACAAATCCACGATAGCAGTAACGATTTTATAATAAATTATAAGTTCATGATGAAAAAAGAAGGAATGCGTTATTTCAACTGACAAAGGCAACTCAATTTACATAAATAGAACTTAATTTGTTAGCCATACAAACCAGACCGCAATTGTCATGAATTTAAAAATGCTCTCAATTAAACTAGAGATAGTTTGACCAATCCACCTGACAATCACCAAATACAAAAAAATGCGGATTTAAAAGACAGTCTTTGGTGTTATATCGTAGAGGTTGCATATTAGTGTCTGTGAACATGCCTCCAGCCTCTTCGACAATACACTGTGCTGCTGCAGTATCCCATTCTGATGTCGGGCCCAATCGAGCGTAGATGTCGGCCACCCCTTCTGCCACCAGGCATGACTTAAGAGCGCTGCCCATACTTAGCATTTCATAGTCGCCGATATTGGCGATGAAATGGTTGAATTCATCCGATGGACGTGAATGGCTACCCGCGATCACCACCGGTTTACGATGATTTGATTTCACGTAAATTCGTTTCGGTTTTTTATCCTTGGTCTTTTTATAGGCCCCTAGTCCGCGGGTCGCAAAATAGCACTGCTTCAGCTCCGGGGCGTGTATTAGTCCCATGATTGGCTTGCCATTTTCGATCAGGGCAATATTGACGGTGAATTCATCATTGCGGCGAATAAATTCGCGTGTCCCATCCAATGGATCCACCAGCCAGTAAAGTGGCCATTGTTGCCGTACTTCATATAGTATTTCTGGCCCTTCTTCTGAAATAACCGGCAAATCCGGCGTCAATTGCCGCAAACCTTCGTCGATGATCTCATGGGCGGCTATATCGGCCTGGGTGAGTGGGGTCTGATCGGGCTTGTGTTTCACATCGAAGCCACAATAATAAAAATCCAAAATTCGTGCACCAGCCTTAATGGCTAGTGACATTATGGGCATTTGTAGCGCCTGTAATGTTTTTTTGTCCATATCTCTAGTCCGCCAGGAGGTCATGTGTCATGTACGGGGCTGTGATAGCTCTGGTCTCAGTCAGTTCCTGTTGTGCCCGTAATTCTGGTAAATCTCTCCGCACAGCATCCTGTGGTGAGCTACACATGCGTTTAAATCGTGTTTTGGTACTATTGGAAAACTGTAAATTGACCTGTTGAATATGAAACAAACGCGCCTTGGCGAGAATATAGGTAGCGAGGATTTCAGGCTGATGTTTCATGAATCAGAAATAATGGCTTGGCCCCTTAACTAGAGTAACAGTTTAACCCAGCCATGTGACAATAGTGAAGCACGGAATAAAATCGCTTTAATATCAGTAGGTTTTGACTTTAATACTGGACACAATCTCAAATTTCACCGGTAAAATGGCATCAAAACCAATAAATGCTTCAGACAAATACATCTTAAGCCTCAGCCATTTTTTGGCTCGATTCGAGTACAATGGACATAATTATTCAGATATATTATGCCCCTTCACAATGATTGACTGGTCACAAATCAATACCGTCCTGTTGGACATGGACGGCACCTTACTAGATCTCTATTTTGATTCCTATTTTTGGCGCGAACATGTACCAATGCGCTACGCTGAAAAACATACCCTCGAACTGAATGTTGCCAAGGCGGTGTTATTTCCCAAATTCCAGCAGGTAGAGGGGACCATAAATTGGTATTGCATTGATTATTGGTCGGAACAACTGGGACTGGATATCGGTATGCTTAAAGAGGAAATTGATCACCTGATCGCAATCCACCCCCACGTTCTGGAGTTCCTCGACCAATTGCGGCAGCACAATAAAAAAGCTGTGTTGGTAACCAATGCCCACAAAAAAAGTCTGATGCTAAAGCTGGATCGCACCCAGATACATAGCCATCTCAATCAAATTATATGTGCCCACGATTATGGTATCCCTAAGGAAGAAACCAAATTTTGGGATAAATTGAAACAGGATGTTGATTATGAAAACGAACACACCTTGTTAGTGGATGATAGTTTGCCGGTATTACGCTCGGCACAACGCTATGGTATTCAATATCTGCTCTCAGTTCATAAGCCCGATAGCCAGAACCCAGCCAAGGATGTGGAAGAATTTGAGGCGATTCACAGTTTCCTGGATATCATGCCGTAACCTTGCTCTTACATGAAAAATTATTTATCCGCAGATAACACAAGAGATAGGCGAAGAAAATATTTATTTAATATTCAAGGGTAAAAATATGAAACACCTGACTTTCACAAGTTACCACTTGATTTTGTCACAAAATAATTCCTGTGTACTTCTTGTGTTCTCGGCAGTAAAAATAAATTAACCAGCAAACCGTTTGTCCCAATTTTTGAATCGCTTGCGGCAATATTTCAGCAAGGTTTCGTAGCTATCAAAATAATGTTCGAAGTGCTTATCGGCCGGTTCATCATATTCACAAAAATCATTGCTGTAATCACGGCATACCTGAGGACGGGTATCATAAATACTGCAACCGCCGGTGGGCAGTAAAAACTGGCATTCATTATTGGCTACCAAAAACCAACCATCCTCATCCTTGTATATTTGCATACCTTTGTGAGTCAATTGCCAGAGCATATGATCGAAGTCGTCCTTGCTGCGTGGAGCATCAATAGATTGGGTTGTATAATTGCAGCAAATTGAACCGGTGCATTTACCACACTTATTCTGATTCTCAAATGTGACCTTGGTATTGCTTGTCATAGACCAAATCCCCCCTTATTTATCGAAAAATATATTATACTGACCCAACCATATTTGCAAAATATGACCGGTCAGGAAAAATTTAAATATGATTCGCTCCAGAGCAGAATTCATTTCTGAATATTATAATAATGCTGAGTTCTCCCAGGCATTGGTCCGTTTAACTATCTGGATCGTAGTCAGCGTGCATATTGGTCTGGCCATGTACACCAATTATTACCCCGCACGTTACGACATCTTTCTATTATTTTGCACAACATTCATTGTTATCAGTATCCTGATATTGATAAATATATTGTACATACCTCACTCAAATTTACGCACCTATCTCACCATTCCAGTCGATTTTGGATCTATCAGCTTGTCAATGTTAGTCACCGATACAGGACCTTTTAGCCCCTACTTTCTACTTTATCCCTGGGTTTTCATTGGTTATGGCGTACGTTATGGCCGTAGTCAGTTATATTCGGCCAGTGTTGCCAGCGTCATCGGCTTTTCACTGGTGCTGTGGTATTCCGACGCATGGTATTCCCACATTTTTGATGTATCGATCTACATGTTGGTACTCATCCTGCTGCCTGTTTACATCACGGTTATGATCAGCCGTATCAAACAGGCTCGCTCCGATGCCGATAAGGCAAATCGGGAGAAGAGTGAATTTCTGGCGGCCATGAGCCATGAGATTCGCACCCCCATGAGCGGTATCATTGGCATGGCTAATCTACTTGAAAAAACCAACCTGGACGATGAGCAACAGGAGTATGTCCATGGTCTAAAGGAATCATCATCCTCTCTTCATGCCCTTATCGACGATATTCTTGACCTATCCAAGATCGAAGCAAATAAATACAAACTCAATACAGCCAAATTTAATTTGTTTGATGTCACTCATGGTGTTATTCAGATGTTTACCCCAGTAGCAAACAATAAGGGTGTTGAGCTAACCTATTATATTGAGCCAAGCATCCCCCGTGCCCTGCTCGGCGATGCAAATCGATTACGCCAGATATTATTAAACCTGATCAGTAATGCCGTAAAATTCACTGATCACGGTAATGTGCATGCCAATATTCAATTGGCTGAACTTAATACAAAAAACAAACAGGCGACCATACGTTTTGATATTCAAGATACTGGACCCGGCATGGCTCAGGCACAGGTAGAGAAAATCTTCGAACCCTTTTACCAGGCCGACACCGCCAAGCTCACCGAACAAACCGGAACTGGCCTGGGAACCACTATTTCATATAACCTTGTTAAACTCATGGGGGGTGAAATTGGTGTTGATAGTCATCCAGGACAAGGCAGTACCTTCTGGCTCAAGATCACATGGGCATATATAAACGATATTAAAGCCAAGACAGTTGCCGCCACACATGTCATTTTATTTGAACACAACCCATTTCAACAGCAGGTTTTTGCCCGTTATTGCCAACATCTTGGCGTCAATTTTGAGGCTGTCAATAAAATCGAGGCCCTGTTTCAACGGCTCGCCACATTCAAAACCAGTTCTATTCACATATTCTTAAATGAGGCAACGTGCAAGACTGAGTGTGATGTCGTCAGCCAGCGAATTAACCAGCAATGGCCCGGTAAGTTTAATATTTACCTGCTGGCACAAATCACATCAATAAGCAAAATACCACACGACAACAAGGCTTTTAACAAGCTTATTATGCTACCTATAAAATATCACGACATTGAAACTTGCCTGAGTGAGAGTAGCTCAGACAGCCATTCTGAGCAAATTGTTGCCAGGCAAGAGCAGTCCACAAAACCATTTAAAATACTCGTAGCAGAAGACAGCGATATCAATGCCAAAGTCATAATGGTTTATCTGTCCAAAGCAGGACATCAGGTAACTCGCGTCACCAATGGGCTTGAAGCATTAAAGGCATTACAAATCAGTCCATTTGATCTGATATTAATGGATATGCGTATGCCCAAAATGGACGGCCTGGATGCAACACGTGCCTGGCGAGCACAAGAAATGGACGATCAACATATACCTATTATTGCCTTGACAGCAAATGCCACCATAGAAGACAAGCAACGATGCATTTTAGCCGGGATGGATTATTTTCTAAGTAAACCAGTGAGCCAAAACCAACTTTTTGAACTACTCTACATGATAGAGAACAACGGCAAGGGGGCTTCAACCGATGAATGCTGATAGTCTCTATGACGAAAATACAAAACTGAGGCTTCAGTTAAAGGCCTATGTCGCCCAAGCAACTGAAAATGAACAGAAATTTCTTCGCCTGAATGCCAATGTGCTGCGGCTTTTGGCCGCAAATGATCTCGCCTCACTTATTGATATTATCCTTAATCAGTATCGTGCTGCTGCACAACTGGATGTTGTTACTTTGACCTTGATTGATGCCGAATACGAGATTCGCCGCACCCTCAATAATGATGACTTCAACTTTACAAATTACCCTGGGCTAATATTTGTTGATACATGGCGAGGCCTAAGAAAATGGCTCGCAGAAGATTTTTCACCCCTATTAGGTAAGTGTGAAGACAAACAACTTGAATTTTTTTTCCCACGCTATGAACTCCTTGAACCTGTTAGCATGGCTATCCTACCGTTGATGCGTAATCGAAAATTGGTGGGGTCACTTAATCTCGGTAGTTATCAGGAAAGTCGATTTATCAAAGGTACGGCGACAAGTTTTTTTGAGCAGTTTACGTCTGTTGTGGCAATTTGTACTGAGAATGCGCTCAATCAGGAGCGGATTAAACAACTCGGTTTAATTGATCCCCTGACGGGAGTGCACAATCGACGTTATTTTGATCAACGCCTGGATGAAGAAATAAACCGAGCTGTGCGCACTCGAAAACCAATTAGTTGTCTATTTCTGGATATTGATTATTTTAAAAAGTTCAATGATGAGCATGGGCATCAAATAGGTGATCGTGTATTGCAGGAAGTGGCGACAATCATCAAGGCACAAATGCGCCGCAGTGATGTCATGTCTCGTTATGGTGGAGAAGAGTTCGCCGCAATATTAACCAATACAGATATCATACTGGCAACCGAAATTGCTGAACGTATTCGCTTCATTATTGCCAATAATAAATATGAGTTAAGCAAGGAAATTTACTCAAATATCACTATTTCAGTGGGAGTAGCAACCTTGTTGCCAGAAAACAATTGTGATATTGAAGAAATAGGTCGCACCTTGATTGCTCAGGCAGACAATGCACTCTATGAAGCCAAGCACAAAGGTCGTAATCAAGTTGTATCATATGTGATTCAAAACAGAAAAATATACTCCAACGCCCGCTAGCGGTACAGAGGTTTGACCAACTTTTCAAACTCTGCCGGTGGCACATACTGAAAAATATCCTTGCCTGCCTCGTTAATAATCAGATCCAGTCCCTTTTCTGGGTATAACCAGTGCTGTGCCTGTTCATGACTACGAATTTTTTCGGCCGGTTCACCAAAACGACCGATGATGGTCTCTTCATTGATATTAGCATGAGGCATATAGGTCATAGCGGATATCTGCCATGATTCAATTTGACTCAAGCTGCTCTTATCCAGGCGAGACTGCACAGCGCCACTCGGCATTTTAGTTTTTTTGTTCGCCGACTGTTTCAACCCTTGTAATTCCACCGCACTTGCCATGAGAGTCAGTACCAACCGACCACTCAACCCGGCACGGCTAAAATCCTTATAGAAGAATTCCAATGATATTTGGCCGTCAGGATTTTCAAACAAGGCCACTTCCGGCATTGTGCCAAGCAGCTGTTTGGCCTCTCTGGCCGTCGTAACACCTAATTGAATACCAAAAATACGACTGCTGCCATCGGCCAGAATAGTGATTTGCCAGGGATAGCGATCTGCATCATTTTCTTGCGCGGGTTTCTGACAAGCTGACAAACCAACACTTATCAGCAAAATAAAAGATACATTAATGATTCGAACCCACATTGATTTATACCTGTAACCAGAATGTCACTGGCCCATCATTGATTAAGCTAACCTGCATGTCCGCCCCAAACTTCCCGCTTGCCAGGCTAGCATGCTGAGCCTTTATATTATTAAACAGAAGATTAAACAGCGTTAACCCCTCAGCCGGGAGGGCCGCCGAGGTAAAACTGGCCCGCTTACCCTTGCGGGTATCCGCGGCAAGGGTAAATTGCGGTACCAGTAACACATCACCATCAACATCCTGCACGCTAAGATTCATTTTATCATTGCCATCGGCGAACACACGATAACCCAATAGACGCTTTGCAAGGCGTTCCGCATGAATGGCTTCATCGCCCTTTTCCACTCCGACCAACACCAAGATGCCCCGCTCTATTTGAGCAATAAGCTCGCCATCGACCTGCACACTGGCCTTACTGACTCGCTGTAACAAACCGATCATTTTTTCAATTGATAAGACATAGCCCGCGAGGCCTTAACCAGAGCATGGATGATACCCGGCTCTGATGCCGCATGACCCGCATCGGCGATAATATTAAACTCCGCCTCAGGCCATGCCTGATGCAAGTCCCAGGCACTCTCCATCGGACAGATTATATCGTAACGACCTTGCACAATCACACCAGGAATGTTTTTTAGCTTATGGACATCACGCAACAACTGGTTGTCTTCCAAAAAGGAATTATTGATAAAATAGTGACATTCAATCCGCGCCAAACTAAGGGCTGTATGAGAATGACTAAAGTGGCTTAACACAGATTTGCTTTGCTTAAGGGTGGCGGTTCGCCCTTCCCAATACGACCAAGCCTTGGCCGCAGCCATACGAGCCAGTTCATCATCACCAATCAGGCGCGCATAATACGCAGACACCATATCATGCCGTTCTGATTCAGGTATCGGTTTGAGGAATTCCTGCCAGGCATCGGGAAAAATCCGGCTCGCACCCTCTTGATAAAACCAGTCAATTTCCCGTTTACGGCACAAAAAGATGCCTCGCAGAATCAAGCCTAGCGCCCGCTCTGGGTGGGTCTCAGCATATAAAACAGCCAACGTCGATCCCCAGGAACCGCCAAATAAAACCCATTTATCAATTTTCAGATGCTCACGGATGGCCTCCATATCGGCCACTAACGCCTGCGAGGTATTACCTTCCAATTCAGCATGAGGCGTAGACTTACCCGCGCCACGTTGATCAAAAAGAATGATTCGATAGACCTCCGGATCAAAGAAGCGACGATGATAGCTCTCACAACCTGAACCTGGCCCGCCATGCACAAATACCACCGGCAGACCATCAGGATTTCCACATTCTTCGATATGCAGCACATGAGGAGAATCTACGGCAAACGTATGATTGGCATAAGGCCGGATATCGGGAAACAACACTTCCATAAAAATTTAGTCTTTGACCAATTGGCCTTTGAAACCAATAAATGCCGCGATACCCATCAAGAACAAACCGAGTAATACCAGCCATGGACCCACTGGCAGGAGCGTCAATGCCCAGCTTTGACCAAGATTGAGCATCAATAACATACCGGAATGTAGCACTGCCCCAAGAATGAATATCCAACTGATGATTTGTTTAAACCATGTTGCGACGGCAATAAAACACAACACCAAACCGGCGACGATGTTTAACAAGGCCTCCAGATTTCCGTGGGCGTGCGGTCCAGCTTTTATGCTATCCACAGGCATACGACTGTTGATGAGCTTATTCATAGCCAGAATGCCATCGGTGTTGGCCTGGGCAATCTGTTCGGCCGTCATTTTTTCCAGATCCTCTTCAAACTGGTTGATTTTGAGTTGCTGCAAGCGCCCTACCTTGGCTTGTTTTTCTGATTGTGCAACCCCTACATCTGGCAGCATCTTAACCACCATATAAGGGCCAAGAGAGGCCGTTAAAACAAGATAAAGAAAACCAAAAACGATATTCTTTTTGCCGATCATGCAGCTTGCTCCTTATGATAACTGGGTAATTGGAAATAATGATGTCCGCTAATGATAGCCGCCATCATATATAAGGCCAGTTTTAAATCAATCCTTGCTTTGTCGCGATGATTTTTTACGTTCGTGTTCCAGCAGTTTCTTTTTACGTAAACGAATATGGTGAGGTGTGACTTCAACCAGTTCATCGTCATCAATAAAATCAAGTGCCTGTTCGAGGCTCATGACAATAGGCGGTGTCAGGATCAAATTTTCATCGGTCCCGGCGGCACGGATGTTGTTTAGTTGCTTGGCCTTTAAGGGGTTTACCACCAGATCATTCTCGCGTGAGTGGATGCCCACCAACATACCTTCATAGATTTCTGCGCCGTGACCCAGGAAGAGTCGGCCACGTTCCTGTAAATTAAACAGAGCATAAGCCAGGGCCTTACCCGCCGCATTGGCAATCAAAACACCATTGGTACGTTGACCAAATTTGGTTTTTTTCATGGATCCATAATGGCTAAATACGCTGTACATCAGACCCGTGCCTTGCGTTGAGGTCATAAACTCGGTGCGAAAACCAATCAATCCGCGTGAAGGCATAATGTAATCCAGGCGCACCCGACCATGGCCATCCGGAATCATGTCTTTCAGTTCACCTGCACGGGTACCGAGGCGTTCCATCACACCACCCTGATGCTGTTCTTCCACATCAATCGTGACATTTTCGTAGGGTTCCTGCTGTTCGCCATCCACTTCTTTGAGAATGACTTCTGGCCGAGACACGCCCAGCTCATAACCTTCACGGCGCATGTTCTCGATGAGAATCGAAAGATGTAGTTCACCACGACCCGAGACGCGAAACTTATCAGGGTCACCGGTATTATCCACACGCAGTGCGACGTTATGGATCAACTCGCGATCCAGTCGTTCACGAATCTGACGCGAAGTGACATACTTGCCGTCCTTGCCTGCGAAGGGGGAGTTATTGACCTGGAAAGTCATACTCACCGTTGGCTCATCCACCAGCAAGGGAGGCATGACCTCAGGCGTACCCGGATCACACAAAGTGTCGGAAATGTTTAGTTCATCAATCCCGGTAAAGGTAATGATGTCACCGGCCTGAGCCTCAGACATCTCAACTCGTTCCAACCCCAAAAAGCCATTGATCTGCAACATACGGCCACTACGCTTTTTACCTTCCGTGTCTAAAATAACCACTGGGGTATTGGCCTTGATCCTGCCGCGAGTAATACGGCCAATGCCAATGACACCCACATAACTGTTGTAGTCCAGGGCGCTGATCTGCATCTGGAAGGGGCCTTCTGCGTCCACATCCGGTGGCTGCACGTGTTTGACGACCATTTCGAACAGGGGATTCATGTCACCTTCGCGGGCCTCGGCATCATCACTGGCATAACCGGCCAGGCCAGAGGCGTAGATCACTGGAAAGTCGAGCTGCTTGTCGGATGCACCGAGCCGATCAAATAATTCAAAGGTTTGATCCAGCGCCCAATCGGGGCGTGCGCCATTACGGTCAATCTTGTTCACCACCACAATGGGGCACAGACCGTAAGCCAGTGCCTTTTGGGTCACAAAGCGTGTTTGAGGCATCGGCCCTTCAACGGCATCCACTAGCAGTAATACAGAATCCACCATAGATAAAACACGTTCCACCTCACCGCCAAAGTCGGCATGTCCAGGGGTGTCCACAACGTTGATATGGTAGTCCTGCCACTTAATGGCTGTGTTCTTGGCAAGGATGGTGATACCGCGCTCCTTTTCCAGGTCATTCGAATCCATAACCCGTTCCTCGGCCTCGCCTCGAGTCACCAGAGTGCCCGATTGGCGCAGGAGTTGATCTACCAGTGTGGTCTTGCCATGGTCAACGTGAGCGATGATGGCGATATTACGAAGTTTATTAATGTCTGTCACAAGTGTGCTACCCAGCAAAAAGCGCGGATTATACCGGTGATTGTCCTATTTTGCTCATATTTATCCTCAATAGACCACACATATTTTATGCTATAAAAGCTACAGATCAACCGATTCCGGGACGATACCCATGTATACAGAAACTAAGAGCAATAATTCAGGTAATGCCCCTAATGATACGTTTACATACACAAATACCGGGTTTGCTGGTTGCCATAATCCTGGCAGGCATAGCCTATCCACAATTCTTGCCTCATCCCGAGCCAAGTTCCAAGTCTTATCATGGGCATGCCTCACACGGTTTACGTATTTATATTGACCCAAATACTGGTGAATATGCTCGGCCACCAGAGCCAACGGTAAAAATCACACAGGAGGTATTTTCTGCTCGCGCCTTTTTAAATAGGCCCACAACAACGACTCCCATGCCCCCTAGGGAGCGGGCCTCTCCTAAATCAGATGGTGGCTATACCATTGAATTGCATGAACGATTCCGATCTAGTCGTAAAGACTCATAACAATATGATGACCTGCGCAATACGTATGCCTATGTGGCAGCTCATTTTGCTCGGCGTAAGTCTAAGTCTGGGCCTGCTATCAGGCACAACTGCTTTTGCCGCAGCTAAAATTACACTGGTCAACACTAACCAACAGTGCGATGGCTTCAATGACGCTACACCAGCAAGCTATCATGGCGGCAACTATGGCATTACTCAGGGCCAGCAACGACTCAATGCCTTTCAGTATGCGGCCAATTTGATCGGCCAACATCTTAATACTAGTGTCGAAATCAAGGTCGATGCACAAATGAATGCCCTCGGTGGAACAAGTTATAGCGCTACCCTCGGGCAAGCTGGCCCGATGAGCGTAGCACGAGACTTTAGCGGTGCGCCGCTAAGCAATACCTATTATCCCCTGGCGCTGGCTGAGACCTTGTATGGCGGCGACCTGAATGGTGGCAGTGACATTGTTGCCGAATTTAACAGTGACCTCGACGGCACTGAAGTGCTGGGATCCCTTACCTGGTATTACGGATTCGATCAAAGCGGTGGTGCCAATGTCGACTATATCACCGTCATCCAGCATGAGCTTATACACGGACTGGGTTTCTTAAGTCTGCTGGGTGCAGATGGCACAAAGTTTTATGGCCGCAATGATAGTTTTCTGCTCAATCTGGAGGGGCACAGCTATAGTCCCACGGATCTGGCAGACATGACCGACAGTCAACGCGCCAATATCATGATCGACAACGGTAATCTGCATTGGACAGGCTCACAGGTAATAGCCAATAGCGGCGCAGTATACGGTGGTATTGATGGCAGCAATCATGTTTTTATGTATGCACCTTCAAACTATAGTGCCGGCTCCTCGATCTCCCATTTCAGTAACCTGCTCAGCCCCAATGAAGGTATGGAACCCTTTTACACCGGCCCCGACCATACTCCTGGTCTGGCTATTTATCTGCTACAGGATATCGGCTGGCCTGTGATTACAGGTGCGGGCAGTGCCAATCTGCATCTAGCCCTGAACGATAGTGGCAACACCACCCTGGCTGACAATAATACCTATACCCTGAGTGTAACCAATAATGGTAGCTACACCGCTGTCGGAACCATGGTGACCTACATGATCCCCCACGGACATGGCTATATCTCAGCTTCGCCCAGCCAGGGAAGCTGCTGGCAGTCCAATCACATTATCACTTGTGAGCTAGGAAATATCGCAAGCGCAGCATCTGTGAGCGTCAATGTTGTTGCAAAAATGAATGCGGCAAGTAGCCATACCCATGCAGCCATCACCAGTAGCACCACGCCTGACTCCAATTACAGTGATAACCGTATTTACAAAACCACGACTGTCGCTGGTTCAACTGATCTATCCGTGAGCATGGCACCACAAAATGCTACGTTCATTCGCGGTGCCAATTACACTTATACCGCCAGCATCACTAATAGCGGTGCCTCGGCCTCCACCAACATAGCCCTGCAATATGTCTTGCCCACGGGTCTATCTTTTGTGGCCGCCAGCAGCGGCAGTTGTTGCAGTGCCAGCGGTTCCACGGTCAATTGCCATGTTGCTGAACTGGGCAGTAACAGTAGCACGGATCTCAGTTTTGTCGTAAATGCCGTGAGTATTGGCCATTACAACAGCACTTCTTTCTTATCGCAAAACCAGACAGACAGTAATCCAGGCAATGACAGTGCATCTCTATCAGTAAATATCGAACTAGCGAATGAGGACGATGAATGTTTTATAGCAACAGCTGCCTTTGGCAGCCTACTACACAAAGAAGTGAAATGGTTACGGCAGTTCAGGGATTTATATTTGCTAAGCAATTCACCGGGCAAGACATTTGTTAGACTTTATTATCGTTTCAGCCCACCCCTGGCCGACCGACTACGACAAAATGATACTTTACGAGCCCTGATGCGCGGTAGCCTGGGGCCTTTAGTAGCTCTGAGCCGCTGGCTAGTGAAGATAAATGGACGCCCTAAAAATGCACATTTCACCCTCAAAAAACACTAAGATTCATGATAACGCATCAAAGTTCCAATGGAAAAAAATTATTTGTTAGAGATGTTAAATAAGACAAACGAAAAAATTCGGTTGAGGCAAGTAAGTCTCAGGAGGCCTGCTTCTCCTCAACATCCACTTGTTCAAGTCGGTAGCCCTGATGATAAATGGCAGTTAGACGCCAACCTTTTTCTGGTATCAGCCCCAGTTTTTTCCGAATCCGGCTGATGTGGGTATCCACCGTGCGAGTATTAAACTCACCTCCATGCCCCCAGACAGAAGACAAAATGTGGTTGCGTGATAACAGTCTGCCGAGATTTTTAAACAAAAAGCTTACCAATTCGAACTCCTTCTGGGTCAGCTTAACGATCTCATTACAGTAATACACCGTGTGTTTTTTGAAATCGATGCGATAGGGTTCAATTTCTATAGCCTCCTGAGTAGCCGCAGGTGAAGCACGGCGAGAGACAGCAGTAACCCTGGCCAGAAACTCTTTTTGGCGTACAGGCTTGGTAACATAATCATCTGCACCCAGCAATAACACCCTGGCCACATCATCCTCAGCCGTTTTCTGAGTAAGAAAAATTACCGGTACATCGGTAATTTCCTGTTCGTTCATCCATTTGAGAACGGCCTCACCATCCATATCAGGCATTACCCAATCGAGAATAACCAGATCGAAACTTTCCCGACGCAAACTATGGGTAAATTCTACACCACCAGGAAAATACACACACTGGTGACCTTCGTCTTCCAGCCAAATTTTTACTAGCTCAGCTAAATGTTGATCATCATCTACTAATGCAATTCGCACAACTCACCTCTTCCTTGTCGTTCCGTAACAATTGTTCAAGTTTAGGAAACAATTTCGTATTTAACTATGACTATCGTATGGTATACGCTTATCATCACCATGCCACCCTGCTATATTTTGCAGTTATAATACAAAAAAATGTTACATGTTGCAGGTATAAAAAAAATATTTCGCCCTATTCACTTACTTAAACTTGGTATATAAATGCTACTATTTACATCTAAAACAATATTTACATCAGGCACTGTTAGCTTT
Source organism: Gammaproteobacteria bacterium (assembly GCA_022712915.1). Classification (GTDB taxonomy): domain Bacteria; phylum Pseudomonadota; class Gammaproteobacteria; order UBA6429; family Thiohalophilaceae; genus JAHEDB01. Next base: position 17,243 of record JAFLJQ010000272.1, read on the forward strand.
AGCGGCCAATGTTAGGAAATAAATATCACCCTCTTTATATGGAATTGTCGGTTAAAGCTGTTTATTCTTTGAACTGGGTCGAGTAAGTTAATCCAGTGACAATATTTAACAAAATGATAGTAGTGAAAATATCAGACATAAAAATACCATGCTAAATAATTTATTCAACAATAATAAAAAAGATGGCTGCTCATGCGGTTCGGGTAAAATCTATACAAAGTGCTGTAAAGTCTATCATGATGGAGACCCCGTCCCGACAGCCGAGGCCTTAATGCGTGCCCGCTATTCAGCCTATTGCCTTAACAATGAAAACTATTTAACCCTGACCTGGCATCCAGGATCACGCCCCAAACGGATTCATCTCGGTGATGACAATGCCATACAGTGGGTCAAATTGGACATCATTCGTATCGAACAAGGAGGCCCGAATGACAAGCTGGGTATTGTTGAATTCAAGGCTTCTTATGATATTGAAGGTAAAACAGGGCAACTACACGAAATCAGCAATTTTGTGAAAGAAGATAACCAGTGGTATTACTTCGATGGTGAAATTGAATATCACGATGATGATGAGCAGGATGATTTCAAGAACTTTAAACCCGTGCGCCGTCTGTCAGCCGAAACCTGAGTCAGGCTGTCAATGCGTTCTGTGTGATTTTATCCGCATAGCCTCCAGCCAACCCCATATCAGCCCCATTAATAATCCTGCTGTATGTGCCATATTGGCAATGGGCCCAAGCATCCCAGTCCAGCACAGGGCAAACCAGACCAACATCATGATCATGACATACTGGTTGAGAATAAGCCGCGCATAGGGATTAAATCGACCCTGCGCCCAGACATAACCTAGCAGACCATAAACCACCCCGGACATACCTCCAAAAAGAGGGCCCGCGTGTATATATTGTGCCAGATTAGAACTAAGCCCGAGGCCAAGCACCAATGCACCCAGCTTCCAGGGTTGACTGGTGCGCTCAATCGCCCCACCCAGCTCCCATAACCAGAGTGAATTAAAAACAATATGCATCAGTCCAAAATGAATAAAGATCGGTGTAATCAAGCGCCAATACTGACCTGCTTTCACCTCGGGCAAAAACCATACGCCCTCGCCGATATATTTTGAAATTAGAAAGTTTTCGATAATTGCTCTGTTCTCACCCAGATTACTCGCCAGTGCAATCAATGCACAAACACCAATCAGCGTGATGGTTAAAACAGGTTGTCGGGATTTGAGGTCAAACAAAATTTAATCAAATATCTCTGTCTATAATTGTGATTCGCACCAGTCCTCAATAACCTGCCTTGCTTCATCAGGCTTTTCAGTTAATAACCAGTGATCGGCTTCGATATAGTGTATATGACTATCAGGGATTGTCTTAATAATATTAACATTTTTATCTACATTGCTCATGGATGCGTTCTTTGATAACAGTATCAACACAGGACAAGTGATCGTTTCAATAGGGCCAGCTGGTCGAATCACCTCAAGGATATCCTGAATATAATTTGCCATGGGAATATATTTCATATCTTCCACTGGACTCATGTAAATCCCAGCTATATCTTTATGTGGATGTTCAAGCAGATACTTTCGCGTTTCAATATCTAACTCACGCAAATCTCGCGATTTAAAACGGCGCTTGCGGAAACCTAGCAAATTAACAAACCAAACACACAGCAATATGGCCCACAGAATGTACTTGATTCGCCTTGCCTGCGCTAATTTACCAGTGAGGTTTTTATCAAAAATAGGATCGATCAAGACCAGACCATTTACCAAATCATGATGTTGTATTGCATAATGCATGGCAACCTGCGCCCCCATACTGTGTCCGACCAAAATAACCTGCTCAAATTTTTTCGCCTTAAACACGTCATACATATCACTCGCCCACTTCTTGCGAGTGATGAAGCCATGCCAGAGTGAAGTATTATGTCCTCTCAGGTCAAAAGCCAACAGATTCCAATTTTTTTTCAGTAACGTTTTATCAATAAGTTCATTCCAGCGCGTTTTATTACTAGCCATGCCATGGATCATGCCAATAACCCGACGAGTTGTATTATTCGCTACCAGTCGGAAGCCTATTTTTGCCCCATCTCTCAGTTTCAGTTGTTGTTCTTCTATCGGGGGATGTGCCATATGTGCGATACACCTGTGATCTTTACGATTAATTAAAAGACTCTTCATATTTAAGTGCATTTTTTTATATGCAGAGGCACAAACCCACGATAGTGACGTTAGCGCCATGCTCGAACACTCATGTGTGTCATATACACTGCAGTTGTACGCACGGTGCTTCCTCACTCTCACAAAAAATTACTATTCATTGAAGCGCTCTAAAATGATAAATACAGTTTTGTGAAAATAACATGAAACCCACTTAATTTGTTATTACTTTAATTAAAGCCCTTAACACTATGATTTATTTCATATCTTGCAAACATCATTCAAATCGGTAGTAATAACTGCATTTGATAGGTAGTTTTAATCCGCTTATGTTTGAATAATTTAACTGCATATTTCTTGCCAAAACAAAATTACCTGACACAAATAAAATGTATTCTTTAACAAACAAAATCGACTATGATTGTCTAGCACACAGGTGTTTTTATTTGGTGAATAAGGAGACGGCCATGGCTATCGCACTCACTCTACAAGAATTTCTCGACTGGGAAAAAGTCAATTATTCTATTGTCAAACATCCCTTTACCCTTTCGAGCCTCAGCACCGCCGAAGCGGCACATATTCCGGCCGACCATCTTGCCAAGACTGTTGTATTGGTCGATGACTACGGTTTTGTGATGGTCATCGTGCCAGCCAATCAACACGTTGACCTGCCACGTTTGCGTAATATATATAATCGTAATTTTATGCTTGCCAATGAAGATGAAATTGAAGAATTGTTTTACGACTGTGAACAGGGCGCTATCCCCGCGCTGGGTGAGGCCTACGGTTTTGAGATGTTGGTAGATGACACACTCATGCGGGAAAACGATAATATCTATGTTGAGGGAGGCGATCATCGCGCCCTTATCCGCTTGAATGGCCAGGACTTCAAACACCTCATGGCCCATGCCAATCACGGTCATTTCTGTCACTGATTAATCAATCTTTTCTATATGCCTGAGTCACTCACTCAGGCACTTTTTTCAAATCATCCATTATTTTGTAGGAATAAACCTACAGAAAGTTCGGTTTTATCCGACAGATTCATCAACACAGTCAAGCTAGACTGATGATCTCTTGGAGACTCTATGAAAATGAACGTAACAATCAAACAGCTTATTTCGTTGCTTCTGATGACCGCCACCATGGCTCTATTTCTCTCATTCTTGCCGGAGCATCCACCTGGCTCAGTCCAAAACCAGACAACAACCCATCTGGCCAGTCAGGTTTCAAAATAAATAACCCTTTCTAGATTAATTTGTGCGTCGTTGCCGCACGGCCTGTGCCAACTCATCCAGCAGGGGCAAGCTTTGCTCCCAGCTAATACAGGCATCTGTAATGCTTTGACCATATTTCAATGGCTTGGCTGCTGTCACCTCCTGGCGACCTGCTTTGAGGTGACTTTCGATCATAGCACCCATAATGGCCTTATTACCCGAGGCTATCTGATTTGCCACATTGCTGCCAACGACTAACTGACGCTCATGCTGTTTACTGCTGTTGGCATGACTAAAATCCACCATGACCATTTCATCAAGACCAGCCTGACTTAACTCCTGACAAGCTTGTGTGATACTGGCCGTATCGTAATTGGTTGAGCGTCCGCCGCGCAGGATAATATGGCAGTCATCATTCCCGGTGGTAGAAAAGATTGCTGAACGCCCAGCTTTGGTCAGTGATAAAAAGTGGTGCGGCCGATTAGCTGCGCGGATGGCATCTGTGGCAATTTTCAGCGTGCCGTCAGTGCCATTCTTGAAACCCACTGGACAGGACAGCCCTGAAGCCAGCTCACGGTGTACCTGGCTCTCAGTTGTACGGGCGCCAATAGCTCCCCAGCTAATCAGATCGGCCACATACTGCGGTGTAACCAGATCCAGGAATTCTGTTGCGGCAGGAATACCGAGGTTATTGATATCAAGTAATAACTTACGGGCCAGACGAAGGCCCTTGTCAATCTGATAGCTATCGTCAAGATCCGGGTCATTGATCAGGCCTTTCCAGCCGACGGTGGTGCGTGGTTTTTCAAAATAAACACGCATAACGATCAGTAAATCATCTTCATATTGTTTACGTGCCGCATTTAATTTTTGAGCATATTCCATGGCCGCCACGGGATCATGGATGGAGCAGGGGCCAATAATCAGTAGCATGCGATCATCCTGATCATGCAGGATGTTATGGATAGCATTGCGTGTCTTGAAGACAGTATCAGTCGCCTCATTGGTGATTGATACCTCGTTACGCACCTGTTCCGGAGGACTGACCTCTTTAATCTCGCGAATACGTAAATCGTCGGTCTGGTATTTCATATTTTTTATAAGTGCTGGATTCATTTCATCTTACCAATTACTTGAGATGTTGCCTAAAAAATTTAGCACCCGCAGGCCTATATTCTTCAAGGCCAGATCGCCTGACGAAGGTTCATGCATTCTCTGCCCAAAAATCAAAGTCATCACCAAATATTACTTTTGTATTTGAACCATACCATCAACCATCATACGGCGGTGGCTGGCAGTATATTTTATCCCACCTTGCCTTACTCTATCATCAAGAATGGCCCTGTTTCCCGGGGTCGCCACAGTAACGACTGGCTCCAACAACCCCTATGAATAAAATCAGGCGTGATAATGAAGTCATAACCCAATTCCAATGAGGAAATACAGAAAAACGCAATCCTAGACCAGATTCGGGGTCGATGTCTTGTTTTTCCGGTGGTTTTATCGAGAAAAATACCCGACCCTCCACCGGGTTTGGCAGACTAGAGCGAACGAGCCCGCATATAGGCCGCCTCTGAAATATCATGCCAGGCCTTGGCCTGATTACGAAACTTAAGGAAAGACTCATAGACCTTTTTACTGGCCTTGTCCTTACTGGCCACCTCGGCCACCACCTCATCCGACAAACCACGTAATTTTGTGATAACAGCATCTGGAAAGGGACGTAAGTTGACCTTGTGCTTGTTTATCAGGGTATGTAAGGCGGCATTGTTGCGAGCTGTATACTCCGCCAGCATATCCTGATTCACGACCTTACAGGCATTGCTAACCACGCTCTGCAGATCCTTGGGCAGGGCCAGGAAGGCCTTGCGATTAATCAACGCCTCCAAAGTGGTTCCCGGTTCATGCCAGCCAGGATAATAATAGAACTTGGCAACCTTGTATAAGCCAAAAGCCAGGTCATTGTACGGGCCAACCCACTCTGTGGCATCAATGGCACCGGATTGCAATGAAGTGTAAATTTCACCGCCAGGCAAACTCACCGGCGTGCCACCTGCCCGTCTGAGCACCTCACCGCCCAGACCGGGGATACGCATCTTCAGACCTTTTAAATCCTGTAGAGATTTGATCTCCTTGTTAAACCAGCCTCCCATTTGCACACCGGTATTACCTGCAGCGGCTGGAATTAGGCCAAACGGCGCATAAATCTGTTCCCAGAGTTGCATGCCACCACCATGATAGAGCCAGCCATTCATCTCCTGGGCCGTCAGACCAAAAGGCACTGCGGCAAAAAATTGTGCGGCCTCACTCTTGCCCTTCCAGTAATAGGCGGCCCCATGCCCCATCTCGGCCGTGCCGCGTGATACCGCATCGAATACTTCAAAGGCGGGCACTAGTTCCTTGGCACCGTAGACTTTGACCTGAATTCGACCGCCACTCATTTCGGTAATTAGTTTGGCCAGATTATTGGCTCCGGTTCCCAGACCGGGGAAGTTTTTTGGCCAGGTCGTGACCATTTTCCATTTAAATTTTGATGCTGCATAGGCAAAATTAGTGGTGCCCAGACTGGTCAACGCAGTGCCTGCGCCAACTCCCTTGATAAAGTCACGCCGTTTCATTTCCATGTTCCCCATGTGGGTTGATTAAAGTCAAAAAACTTTTTAGCACATATTCGCAATATCTTTAATTTTTTTTCAGCCCCCCAAAAAAGAAAAATTCTTTTTACGTCAAACACATGAGTCCAGTCAAACATTGACCTGATATTTTTAACTGAAGCTATGCTTTTGATTTCAAACAACTTGGTCTTTTTTTAGCCAAACTGGAAAGCCTGTTTTATATTTGCCATGCTGTCTCAGACATGCACCAACGCGGCACAACGGCACGAAATATCAACTGGCTGACTGGCAGTTCATAACAATACCAACTTTCTGTACAGGATATAATTAAGATGACTAAGCCCCTTCGGGACTTAACAAGGCGTTTTATACTCTTCACCGTTACGGGCTTGGTACTTACGCCTATCGTTGCTTATAGTGTCGCGCTATATTACGGCATAGTGGAAGCAAAGTCCTTCTTTCAACCCGCCCTTGGTTTGCTAGTTGTTCTCTATCTGGCTTTATGTAGCTGGGTCAGTGTTCATTTTTCCCGTTTTTTGAAGCCGATACAAAACTGGATCAAACATAATCCGCAAGGTGGGCCATTGCCCACTCAACTAGAACAACATATTCAGGGGTTTGCTGATAACTATTGGTCATTTTATTTACTAGCGATATTTCTGTTGCCCACAGCACAGCACTGGGCCGGATTGTATGCGGCAGGCTCAAATCCGATGTATAGCCTGTTCAACATAATGTTGTTACAACTGGTTGTTTCCATAATGGCAGGAATGCCTGGTTTTTTGATGGCACTCTCAATCCTGGGCAAGCTAGGCACCTATACAGGTACTGCACTTCAGCAATGCAGCATGAAAACAAAAATGTTCATTGTGGGTGGTTATATCCCTCTGCTTGCCACGACAATCATGCTGAAATATTACTGGTGGCGCACCCAATTTCTTTCAGGTGAAATTCTGTTGGCCTGGGTCATGTTTGGTATCGGTGCCTTTGTGATCACAGCACTGGCCATCCGTAGTCTTAGCCAGTCACTTAAACCGGTCGAGGAGATCATTTCCAGTAGCGGTGTCTCATTCTATAAAACCATGGCCGCTCGTTTACGTCCACGCTCTAACGATGAAGTTGGTTCACTAGTCGAAATGCTAGGCAAACTATTTCGCCGTCTGGGAGATCAAGAAGCCTATGTAAATGCTATTATAGACAATGCCGCCGAAGGCATTATTGTTATCAACAAGCAAGGCAGGGTCGAAACGTTTAACCCGGCCGCAGAACAGTTATTTGGTTATAAGCATGACAATATTCATCATAAACCCATCACCTGGTTATTACCCAACCTCAATATAGAACAACTCTCCCAGTATGCTGGTGAACATGAAATTACAGGCCGCCGTAAAAACGGAGATGACTTTGATGTCGCTATACGAATCAGTGAAATGTCCACCGATAACGGTCTGTTTTACACCTGTCTGGTTGGTGATATCTCTGAACGCAAAGCAGCAGAATATAAGCTCATGGAAGCCGAATCACGTTATCGTGATCTGGTTGAAACGGCACATGATCTGGTTTGGAGCATGGATCAAAATGGCCGATGGATCTATCTGAATGATGCGAGCCAACGCATGTATGGTTATAAGCCAGAAGAAATGCTGGGACGTAATTTTATTGAATTTCAAGCGCCAGAATCTTATGAGCGTGACAATACCGCTTTCACCCGTTTGTTAGAAGGGCAGGAACTCTTACAATATGAAACAACTCACCTCGATAAGGAAGGCAACCTGCATTACATCTGCTTTAACGCTAAACCCCGACTCAATAAAAATGGCCAGGTAGTACGTATAAGTGGAACCGCCCGCGATGTCACGGAACAGAAGATCTTTGAACGGGAACTGACCTATCAGGCACAACACGATTCCCTCACTGGCCTGTATAACCGCAGCTATTTTCAGCAGGAATTGCAACGCCTTATCTCGCGTGTTGCACGCAGTGGTGCTGAATGTGCCTTGCTCTATCTCGACCTGGATCAGTTCAAGTATGTCAACGATACACTGGGTCATGCCGCCGGTGATCGTCTGCTGCTGGAATGCACCAATTTGTTAAAGGACAACCTTCGTGAAGGTGATTTGCTGGCCCGTTTTGGTGGTGATGAATTTACCGTGCTTTTATATAACCTCGATAAATCTGCTACAGAGCGTGTGGCAGAAAATCTGCGTAAGTTGTTTGAAAATTATCGTTTTATGGACAGTGCCAAAACTTTCAATGTTACCTGTAGTATTGGCATAACCTTGATTGGTAGTGAAACCACTTCGGTTGATGAGGTTCTTTCCCAGGCTGATCTTGCATGTAACATATCCAAAACTCAGGGCCGTAATTGTGTACACATGTACAAGCCTACTGATTATGAAAAATCCGGCATGGGGGAAGATATTGGTTGGGCAACACGCATGCGTGATGCTATTGACAAAAATCGCTTCCAATTAGTTTATCAACCCATTTTGTCCCTCAGTAACAACCTTGTAATGGACTATGAAGTCCTGTTAAGGATGAAAACCGATAGTGGTGATTACATTATGCCCAGTGGTTTCATTCCTGCTGCAGAACGTTTTGGTCTGGTCAATCAGGTTGACCGCTGGACAGTAAGGCAGGCTATTCATAATCTTGTCGAACATCATGGAAATGGCAACTTTATACACTTCGCCATAAACCTGTCTGGTCATGCCTTTAATGATCGTGAATTATTACCCATGATCAGCAGTCTGTTGCGTGACACCCGACTGGAACCATCTGCCCTAACTTTTGAAATCACTGAAACGGCCGCCATCGCCGACATGCAATCGGCTACACGTTTCATTAGTGAATTGAAAAATATTGGCTGCCAGTTTGCACTGGATGATTTTGGTTCTGGTTTCTGTTCCTTCACCTACCTGAAACACCTGCCTGTCGATAAACTAAAGATTGATGGTTCCTTCGTACAGGGGCTCGCCCATGCCACCGTCGATCAGGCCATGGTTCGTTCCATGAACCAAATTGCCCATGCTCTGGGCAAACAGACTATCGCAGAGTTTGTCGAAAACCAGGCGACACTGGAGCTGCTCAAACAATATGGTGTTGACTATGCACAGGGTAACTACCTTGGCAAACCTTCAGCGACACTGGGCCCATACTGTGACAGCAGTTCTGCTGCCATGCAGATAAATTAAAAGGCTCGTCTATAAATCCGCATGTCACCCCACAGCTGTCCCGTTAAGTATTTAATCCCTTTTAAAGATCTAAGCCGCAAAGAGTGCAACGTTGTTTTGTTTTACATTAGAGGAAAATTAGAGCTTATCCGAAGACTTCAAGCTCATTTTTTATAAATTACCGAATTTATTCTATCTTTGCGACCTTTGCGGTAAAATGTGTTTTATAAATAATTTTCATGTCTCATGCCCATCTCAAGCCGTTAAGTACTCAGTAGATACATGGTTTTTTAGATTATTAACGGGACAGCAGTGAAGTCACTCACAGGGGCGCAAGTTCGCGATAGTGATGTCTAACAGCAGCAGCAAAACCATCACATATATACCGGCCAGAATTGTGAAAATCGTAAGAAACTCAGTCATATCGGAACGCGGAAAAAATCACCTCACCTCTACAATACCGTTGCTTGGCGTTAGCTTCGCACATTAAGATATAGGAAACAAAGTTCTCCTCACCATTGCTCTATTGGGTAGCCACATTATCATTTTTAGTACCACATACTACAAACCCTGCGCTGATAAACAGATCCATCAAACACCAGATGCTCAGTATCCGGCGCGCTGTGGCGTATGATGGGCTACGTAAAAAAAGCCCCCTACAACTGTTCATAATGTGCTCTTGATAAATCACTTACATATAATACAAAAGACTCCTGACACAATACTGTCAGGAGCCTTTTGATATCATGGGGCTATTTCACACCACAAAGGACTAAAATATGAAGGACAAATTTCCTGGTTTTCCTAAAGAACTGTTCAAATTTCTTACCGAACTGGGTAATAACAATAACCGTGACTGGTTCAATGAGAACAAAGTTCGTTATCGCAGTAACGTAGCAGAACCAATATGTCAGTTTATTGCCCTCATGGGCCCAAGACTGTTTAAAATTTCAAAATATTATATTGCCGACCCCCGATTCCACGGCGGTTCTATGTTCCGAATTTACCGCGACACCCGTTTTAGTAAAGACAAGCGGCCCTACAAAGAACATGTCGGTTGTCACTTTCGTCATGTCGCAGGCAAGGATGCTCATGCACCTGGTTTTTATGTCCATGTTGAACCAAAACAGCTCTTGATTGGCGGCGGTGTCTGGTTACCTCCCGGCCCGGTGCTGCACAAAATACGCACAGCCATCGCTGAAAAACCAGATGAATGGTCAAAGCTGAATACAAATAAAACCTTCAAGCAATATTTTGGACAGATCAGCGGCGATCAACTCAAACGCCCGCCTCGCGGCTTTGCAAGTGATCACCCCCAAATTGAAGATATAAAACGCAAAAGCTTTTATGTCATGCGGGCATTCGATCCTGCTCTTGGCCTAACACCGACGTTTATCCAGGAAGTTGAGAAAGTATTCAAGGCTGCCAGTCCTATGATGGAATTTTTAACAAAGGCGGTAGAATTGAAATATAGTTAACTTGTGATTATAGGTGCTTATATTTTAAAGCACTGCTGTCCCGTTAAGCATTTAATCCATTTTAAAGATCTAAACCGCAAAGGGCGCAAAAAATCGCAACGTTATTTTGTTTTATATTAGAGGAAAATCAGAGCTTATCCGAAGACTTCAAACTCATTTTTTATACATTACCGAATTTATTTTTTCTTTGCGGCCTTTGCGACCTTTGCGGTAAAATGTGCTTTATAAACAATTTTCATGTCTCATGCTCATTCCAACCTCTTCAAGCCGTTAAGTACGCGGTAGATACATAATTTTTTAGATTATTAACGGGACAGCAATGATTTGTGTGTGTGCAATGCTGACACCACTATTGTGGACTTGTGCCCCTACAGGTAAAAAATGCATTTATAGAAATGCCCTACCATTAACATTGGCAAAAGAGGACAATTCATATCCGTTTTCCCACTCCTTAATTAAGCTTTTTCTAACGCCTGTTTGTTCTATTTATGTCTACCATTTATGCTCTTTTTTGTGTCATTACAGCCAGAACTGGCGGTAGCCTCAAAATAGTGACAAGTAATACCATCAAGGGTCTATCCTTTGTTTTTTCTTCAATTTTGTAAATCTTCAGCCGATACATAATTACGAGAAACATCTTCAAAAAAATAGGGGCATTATTTGCCCTGTTGTACATGTGAATAATGCAAAAAAACGAGAAAATTAAAATACACATCCTCGCGCCTTTGGCGCTTGGACTAGTAGTGATAACTATTACAACTATTCTGCTGATTTATAAATTTCAGTCGGAGCACGTTTTTGACACAGCAGAAATAAACATCTCCCATACTAACCGCTTGATACATCTAATCTTGACTGAAAAAACAGAACTTCTCTCTAGCCTTAACAGCGCTATAAGGCGTGACAATAATTTACAAAATGCCTGGCTGACAAAGGATAGGCAAACTTTATTACAACATTCCTCATTACAATTCAGAGAAATGCAAGAAAAATACCGCATAACCCATTTTTATTTTATCGGGCTGGATAGAAAGGTCTTTTTGCGCGTACATCATCCACCACTCCGAGGAGACACTATCAAGCGTTCGACCCTGCAACAGTCAATACAGACAGGAAAAATGGGGAGTGGACTGGAACTGGGGCTGATGGGGGCCTTTACATTGCGCGTGGTTCACTCATGGCGAATTAATGGGCAATTAGTAGGTTATATTGAACTAGGCCAGGAAATTGGCCATATTATCACTGATTTGCATAAATTGATGGGCGTAGAGTTGATGCTCATGGTTAATAAAAACTTACTGGATAAAGCTAGTTGGCAGCAAACCATGCTGGATATGGGCAGGAGCAATCAGTGGAGCCAGTTTAACGATCTTGCCATGGTATCAAGCACGCTGAAAAACGCCTCCATGTTAGAGAAGGCCGCTTATCAGAGCCAGACATTACAACATAAAAATACCATACTGCCCCATATCAGCTCTGATGATGGGCATAAATTTAGCTTCAGCTCTATCCCTCTTCTGGATGCTGCCAAGCAAAATGTCGGCTATCTCATTATTCTATCTGATGTCACAAAGGAGCAGGCTGCAATAAATAAGCTTACCTATAGAGTCATATTCGCCCCCGTATTCATTGCTTTAATTTTGTTTTTTTCATTTTATCGGTACATCGGAAGCGTTGAAAAAAAACTGTCTATTTCCCGGAGTAGATTACTTGAGGAGTCAATGTCCAGAGAAGCGGCCATGGCACATGCGAGAGATATTGCAGAAGAGACAACTCAATTAAAGAGCCAGTTTCTGGCCAACATGAGCCATGAATTACGCACCCCCATGAATGGGGTAATGGGTATGTTACAGTTATTGAATGAAACCCCGCTCACCGAGGAACAACAGAAATACAGCCAACTTGCGTCTCATTCCGCAGATCTACTTATAACATTGATCAACGATATCCTTGATCTATCCAAGATTGAAGCAGGCAAACTGGGACTTGAGTGTATTGTTTTTGATGTACGCACGACACTGGAAGAAGTCGCTGAAAGTTTATCTGAAATTGCATATCAGAAAGGGCTGGAAATAACCTGCCTGATCCAGGCTGGCACACCCATCTCTGTCTTTGGTGACCCTTATCGTCTACGGCAAATTCTTAACAATCTTATTGGCAACGCCATCAAATTCACCTCTGAAGGTGAAATTATCATTCGTATGGGTCCACAAATCACAGAAGAAAATAAAAACATGCTACATTTTGAAGTGATTGATAGTGGCATCGGGATTCCATCTGATAAACAAATCTCTATTTTTGAGCCCTTCATACAGGCGGATGGCTCCACTACCCGAAATTATGGCGGGACAGGTCTTGGTCTCGCCATCAGCAAACGTATTATCAAACAGATGGGGGGGCATATTGGCGTAAATAGTACGCTAGGCAAGGGCAGCTGTTTTTATTTTAACGTACCACTTGAGTTGGTTGATGAAAATCAACAAACCGTCCTCTCCTTTACAGACATTCAGGGCTTGCGGATATTGTTGGTAAACAGCACAAACACCATTGCGGAACTGTTACAAACACTTAACCTGCATGTTGAACACCTGACCAATGGCGATGATGTAATCGATAAACTGCAAACTAGCCAGGCACAAGAAAAAACTTTTCCTGTCGTAATCTTCGATCAACTATCAGCAACGCCTGTTTTTGAGATCGCAAAGAAAATAAAAGCGACCAACACTATCGCGCATAGCCATCTGATATTGCTCACCAGTTTTGGACATCGTGGCGATGCTCATGCAGCACATCAGGCAGGGATAGATGCCTTCCTCACCAAGCCGGTACGGCAGCAATTGCTGTATGATTGCCTGGCGAGTGTCATGGGTATAGAACAACATATAGAAAAACCACTGGTTACAAAACACAGCCTGGCTGAACAGCAACATTCTCAAAAGGCCCATATCCTTTTAGCAGAAGATGATGAAGTAAACCAGATGATCGTTGTTGCCATGTTGAAAAAACTGGGCTATCAGGTCGATATTGCGGCCGATGGACTTAATGTACTGCTAGCATTAAAAAACAAACAATATCACTTAGTCTTGATGGATTGCCATATGCCAAACATGGATGGCTATGAGACCAGTCAACAGATACGTAAATCTACACAGACATGGAAAGACATACCTATCGTTGCCCTTACGGCAAACACCCTCGCCACAGATAAAGAACAATGCAAGCAAGCAGGCATGAATGAATATCTGTCAAAGCCAATTAAACAAAAAGAACTTGAGAACGTATTAGCGCGTTTTTTATCTAAATAAAAGTTCCAAATACCTGCTTACTTTGGATGTGTTGACAACGACTATCCCGTCAGAAAAATTATAGTGAAGAATTATCTTTGGAATACACCTGCTAGTCTCGATTCAGCTTAAATTGAGTCTTAGATTGAATAAGGTATAGTAATACTGATTATAAATTTCTAATTACTCCTGACACAATGCTGTCAGGAGCCATCGCTTACACTTGTTGCTACTCATTCTTAGTAAGTACCTACCAATAAAAATACATCAGGAGTAGTTCCCATGCATTCAGAAACAATAACCGTTGTCATTCCAGCCCCACAATCATCGATATTCAACTACATGGCCGATCCAACCAACATGCCTGAGTGGGCAACTGATTTTTGTCAGGAATTGAGAGAAGAAAATGGCATTTACAAGGCGGTTACCCCAATGGGTGAGATGATTATCAATATAATGGCCAATGAGGAGACAGGTGTGATTGATGTATATGCCTCGGCCGATGGTAAAACAGACTTCCCCCTTGCTACTCGGGTTTTGGCCCTGCCGGATGGTCAGACGGCATATACCGTTACCTTCTTTCAAGAATCGGGCGTTCCTGATGAAAATTTTCAGCAACAGCTTGGTTCTTTACGCAAGGAAATGGATAATGTAAAAAACCTTTTCACTCAATAGAAAAACTTATTCATGCGTCGTGCCGATCGATTGTTCGAAATTATCCAGTGGCTCCGTTCGCGCCGAGTCACCACGGCCAAGTGGCTGGCGGAGAAACTGGAGGTCTCAGAGCGTACCATCTATCGTGATATCCGCGACCTGATGACCACAGGTGTACCCATCGAGGGCGAAGCAGGTGTTGGCTATGCCCTGCGCAAGGGTTTTGACCTACCGCCCTTGATGTTTAATCAAGAAGAACTAGCGGCACTTAGTCTCGGCGCACGAATTGTCAGGAGTTGGGCCGATCCGCAACTGGCAAATGCCGCCGAACGAGTATTGAGCAAAATAGAGGTAATATTACCGGAAGAGTTGAAAAACAAAATTGAACGTACCAATCTTTACTCTCCGATGGTACGCCTCAATCCCGAGGTAGCAAAGGTGTTAGCGACATTGCGACTCTCTATTGATCAACAACACCAGATAAGTTTTGATTATCAGCGAGAAGACGGTGAGCGGTCACACCGTACAGTCTGGCCACTGGGCCTGTTTTTCTGGGGGACGGTGTGGACTCTGGGTGGCTGGTGTGAACTGCGTGGCCATTTTCGCAATTTTCGGCTGGATCGGATGAGCCATGTGCAGCCATCAGGCAAAAAATATCCTCTTGTGGATGGCCGCAGCCTTAACGACATGATCAAGGAGTTTTGTGAATACGAGGACAAAACTAATGCAACAGCGCTGTGAATGGTGTGGTGATAACCCTCTCTATGTAAAGTACCATGATCAGGAGTGGGGAGTGCCCGTATTTAATGAGCGAAAATTATTTGAAATGTTAACGCTTGAAGGCGCTCAGGCGGGACTAAGTTGGATCACCGTCCTGAAAAAACGTGCACAGTATAAAAAAGCATTTGATCATTTCGATCCAAACAAAATTGTCCATTACAACAAACACAAAGTTGAAAGTCTGTTAAAAGACCCGGGCATAATACGAAACCGCCTGAAAATAGAATCCACCATTGGCAATGCCAGGGCCTGGTTGGAGTTACAACAACAAAAAATTAAACCAGTGGATTATTTATGGCAGTTTGTCGAAGGCGAGCCAATACAGAATCAGTGGGCCTCACTTAAACAGGTGCCCGCTACGACAAGGCAATCCGAAGACATGAGTAAGGCGTTAAAAAAACGCGGCTTCAAATTTGTCGGCCCCACTATTTGTTATGCCTTTATGCAGGCAGTAGGGATGGTCAACGACCACACCACGAATTGTCATCGCCATTCTCAACTCAAGCCATAGGGGAGCTGATGCAAATCATCTTGTCCGTTTTGAAATCGGTATGTTTTAAGGCGTAGGCCAGTAACATACAGCCAAATGAATGGACGATAACGGCCTTGATTGAGCAGACATTTTTTATGTCCGCATGCAGTGCATCACTCATTTTAAAAAGTAAGTAGCTAGACACCTTCCGGAACAAAACTACAAATCAACATGTCACCCGTTGTTTTTAAGACTATTATAGGCATTTATTACGATGGGTGTCCGGCTAATAATACTTCCTGACAAACTCCATACCAAGTTCATCTTTTATTTCAGGTTTTTTTCTTAACTTACGAACAGTCACTTGTCCGAAAAAAAACAAAGAAAATCATGACCACAAATGTTACAGAGGCAACTATTGCAAGTAGTGTTGAAAATAAACTCATCTGCTTTGAATTCCTGCCATCATATCAACCACCACTATTATTCTTAACAGCATAATTCATATCGATAGAGGCCGCTGCGGCACCCACAACAACAGCACCGCCGACAACCAAAGCAACCCACCCAGCAGGTGTTGCCACGAGAAGAAAAGCAATACCGGCATTGACGATAGCAGCACCCAATGCAAAACTACTCGAATCAATAAGCAACGCCCGTTCCCGGTAATCACTTGCTTTATAAGTATTGTGGATACGGTCTACTCTTGAACCAAAATCGATCACCGCTAATCCGTTGCCTAAAAATTTAGCCTATTTACTGTAGTTCACCAGATTGCTGGCCTGTCCCTGACTGGTAATATTGAGTTTGGCGATGTTGCGGCTGTTGCGAGCAATGTTAGTGGCTCGGGAGGGATGACCCAGAGGGATACCTTTTCTTGCCTTTGATGCGGCGGTGACAGAAGCCAGTTCATACCGGAATTGTAGTTGCATTTGTTGAAAGGCAGAAACGGCCTTTTGCTTGGCCAGAACTCGTGCTGCCGGATTGGTCTTCATCACCTTGCGGTATTCCATCAGGGCATCCTGATATTTTTTCACCGCCAGACCGAAGCCCTGCACACGATTGGCATACATACTGGTCGTTGCGCCTATCATGCCAATTTGCTGTTCCTTTAATTTGGCCATAATATCCGCAAGGGCCAAGGTATTATCTTCCCCAAAAGACAGGCTCAGGTTCGTCAGATTCTGTACTGTTGGCCCCGCCCCCAATTGACCCAGTAGATTGGGTGTAACTCTCACACTGATCATTTTCGTTGAAATTTCACCACATTATTCGGTAATAGAATCGGTTTAAGGTAAAAATTTTTGACTTCCTCCCAAGCCTTATCAAATTGCTGACTGAGAAGAATCGAGCGAAAAGTTAGC
>JAFLJQ010000151.1 GCA_022712915.1 Gammaproteobacteria bacterium
ATGAAGAAGTGATTCGCAAGTATATACGGAACCAGGAAGTAGAAGAGAAACGCCAGGAGCAGATGCGACTAGAAGGACTTTAATAGCCCCCTTTGGGGGCTTTCATCATACCACCCGCTCTGCGGGTGGTTGTTGATTAAAGAGGATCCAGGTTCAAGCATGAGTAACACAAATAGGGCGGCTTAAGTTGGGTGTCCGGTTGAGCCTCTGATAGTGCCGACCTGACAAATGCCAACCTGATTGAAGCCGATTTAAACTACTCCTACCTGAACAGGATTAAGCTGACAAATGCTGACCTGAGTAATGTTAATTTAACAGACACCTGGCTACGAGGCGCTGATCTGAGTAATACCGACCTGAGTCATGCCAAATTGACTCGTGCCGACCTGCAATATGCCAACCTGACAAGGGCTAATCTGAAGGGAGCATCGTTGCGTGATGCAAATGTCCGGGGCGTTAAATTCGAACCCAGGCCACTAAAAACCATCGCAGGTCTGGTGGGTATCAGGGGCTTGTCTAACATTCAACTCACTAATGTTAATAATGTGATGAACAAACATAAAATGTTTAACGCGGCGGGATTCAAGACTGAAGAAAAGGCATTGACCTCGGCCTTGCGAAAGCATCTTTTATCATTCGTTTCTAGTCTTGAAAAATTTACTTGGTCTGTACTGTTTGGTGGCCTGCTGACTGATTATGGTACGAAGCTATTAAGGCCACTAGCCGCATTGTTGATTATCTGCTCTCTATTTATTTGGCCGTATTTCTGGGCCTTATGGAAGCAAGATAAAACATCAGGTATGCTAAGGATATCTTCTAAGGATTGTTTACTCAAAGTAGCCAATAAATCAAATCAGGAGCTTGTCTGCGGGCAAAACGTGTGGCGCTCTTTAGCGTTGGCCCTATATGTTAGCTTTCACTCAGCATTTCATTTTGGCTGGAGCGAACTTAAGGTATCAAACCGGGCCGTGCGGATTCTAAAGTGTGAGAATACTTTGTCTGCTACGGGATGGGTGCGAATCGTTTCGGGCATGCAATCCGTGATCAGTCTTTATCTTGTACTGATGTGGCTGATGGTCTATTTCGGCAATCCTTATGCATAGATTTACAGTACAAATTATTGACAATCAGATAATAGGGGATGATGGTAATATTAAGACGGGTGTTTCGTTAATTGATATTGTCTAAATTTTTAAAGTGGGTGTCCAGATAAGAGTTAGGCGTGGGGGAAGTTAAGATGGCTGTCGCATTAATTATCAGGCGTACAATTATTTTTTATTATCTTAACATAACAATATATTAATTTTTTGCGCATAAAGGCCATAAAAAATAACGATTGTTTGTAGACTGAGAATTGCTAATGGATTATCTTGCGACCTACATGAACTATACGGAGATAGTAATATGCTCATCCCTCATCATACCATTTTGTTTGCTGCTCTGATCTTACTCATATCTTGTGGATCTGGAAAAACCAGTACCACTGCCCCCATAGATACAGATTCCTGCTTGGGCCAATCGTGCTCTGGGCATGGAGCTTGTGAGAAAGATTCTATTAGCGGGGGGGCTATGTGTGTCTGCGATTCCAATTACCATGCTGATGGCCTTAGTTGTGTGTCTGATGATGGTGATGGGCAACTTCAACCAGGGCATTATCATGAGGCGATACCGTGGGCTTCTATTTCCTATGCGAACCAGAATGAGGCTAATACTGAAGCCTTTGTTATCTTCCCGCGCCCCAACTCGGAAACCAGCATTTACGCACGCCAGAGATGGGCTCACCCCGCGTTTGATTATCAAATCCCCATTGCGATTAGAGGCGGTGCATTTCCATATCACATGGTGGTCGATACCGATAAGACTCACATGGCGTTGGCTGCTTCGATCTCGATTGGGGCCAATCATAACTCCACCAATGCCTGGAGCGTAACGATTCCCGCGTCTACCATTGCAGGACTAACTCCAGAAACTGACTACGATGTCTATGTAAAAGTTACAGATCAAACCGGTAAGCAGTTAAAAGTCTGGTGGTCGTTTCAAAAAGAAGCGAATGATCGGGATCATTTTTTCTTTGTGGACAACTCTAAAGTATCAAACGGTACAGGGACATTTACAGCCCCTTTTAATACTATCAATGAGGCAGGATGGCTCGCAGCTGGAGACGGCAGTCAAGCAGCACAAAAAATCCTGGTGATTAGGCAAGGGAACTCGCAAGACACGCCCTACAAAAAATTCGCTGGGTGGAACTGGACCAAAAACCAATTCCCTTCTGCAATAATTAACATCCCGCAAGAACAACCGGTCGTTGATGGTCGAGGTAATACACAGATGTGGGGGTGGGGAGACGCTACCGCCAATGATTTCTATATTACAGGAATCAAAGCCATAAATGGGGATGAAAACTATAATTCAGGTGGCTTTCCGGGTGCATTTGCCAGTGAATACGGTCATTGTTGGCAGCGCGCAATGATTTGGAACAATATTTTTGATACCGTCAGAAGTTGGCCATTAAAGAACCAAAATACCTCATTCATCATGACCAACAATTGCGCACTCACGCGTAAACATTTTGCTTTAATTGGCAATACGTTTCGAAATAGCGCTGATAGTGCGACCCTAAACGAGGGCGCAGCCATTATGCTTGATGGACTCAGCTATTTTTTGGTCGATAATAATGTTGCTGAGAACTTTGGGTCAGTTGGTAGTGGCACGGGAACATTAATGTTTTCCAAGCGAAACATTACAGATGGCACTATTCGCCGCTGGACTGCCACCAACAATGTTAATGTTACTGCGCGAGGCGTCGATTTACGCATAGGTAGCGGTTCAAAAAATGGCCAGTATCGCAATTTGGAAATTTGTTATAACAACATTGCTTTGTCGAGTGGTGGGTACACGGTTGAAGCCCTACGGATCGGCGTAGAGCAGTATGATTATGCGGACGGCCCTCACCACATATACAGAAATACACTCAAAGCAGCTTTAGCCCCCACCAGACACCAGCAATCTTGTACAGAGTTGCTCGACGTAAGGTCCAATGTTTCTAATAAATCTTTTGCAACAACGGTTCTAAACCCTCTTGGCAACTGCACAAAAGCAATTCCACTTTTGTCAAAAAATATCGAGAGCGTTCCAAGTGAGAGCTTTCAAACCGACAATACGTTGACTGATGAGTTCTTGACTGTGAACGACGTAGTTCGAGGAATCGTAGGACATGAAATACGCTAGATCGTAGAGATGATGAGATAAATAAAATATTCGGATACCCGCTGCGAGTTTGTTGCTCGGTAAGGCAACCAAGTGACATTCCCACCCTAAGAAAAAACACTAACTGATTGCTATTTATGCATTATCAAGAATTTATTAGGGTGGGTGTCTCATTAACTACGAATTTTACCGTAAATCAATCCGAGAGCCGCTCCAGTTAAAACGAACTGTATACATTGAAAAATCAAACTGTATAACAAAAATGTTGATATTGGATTTATGTCAATTTTAGCCGCCATAGCAAAGCCCATCACAGAGTAAATAACTGCGCCCACTATAAGGCTAAATTTAATACCCTGAACTAGTGGGTTACCATCACGATAATAAAATGGATAAAGATATGCGATAATAATGCCTTGCACGAGCATGGCCGTCATGCCTAAAGGAATGCTTGGTTCTGCGCGAGTATAAGCGCCCATCTCTAGGTACAAATCATGAAACCATATCATATGCCAAGGGAAGGCCACTGCCATAGTGAGCACCACATAAGATGCTGTTGCTAAAATTATTTTCTTCACGTCCATATTGATCATCCTCTTTTAAAATATATTTTGGTGTTATCGCTATTTGTTTTTGGCATATAACAACTTAAGCAATCATTTGGTCTTATGGATTGCTGGGCCAGTGATGTTGGCGACTACATTTGCATCATTTCTGTGCCGTCCATTGTGCCGCTGACGTTATTGGTTGCACCTGGAATCATCTACTTGCATTATGCAAGTGGATAATTCTAGGCGTATAACTTGCTTTTTGCAAGTGCTACACTGCGCAGATGAAGCGAAATGAATATAAATATAGATCTCACTGCCCAATAAATTTTGCTCAGGAGACATTTGGAGATAAATGGAGTCTTTTGATCATTCGGGATTTAATGTTTATGGGTAAGAAATACTATGGCGAGTTTTTGAGTTCAGATGAAAAAATATCAACCAATATCCTGGCTGATAGGTTGGGAAAATTGGAGAGGATGGGGCTTATAACTAAAACACCAGATGAAGATAATCACACAAAAAATATATATACCTTAACAGCAAAGGGGATTGATCTGATGCCTATGCTTTTGGAAATGATTGCTTGGGCAGCAAAGTATGATGATAAAACAGGAGCCCCAGCAGAATTTATAGATAGATTTAATAAAGATAAAAATTCTCTCCTTCGTGAACTCATGGAAAATTTAATACCCCGAGCTTAATATCTCAGTAACAGGAGCATGTTCGCCATATGTTTGGCTAAGCTCTACCACCCAATCCAGCTATTCGTTTTTTATTTTGCTGCTCCGCTTCACTGGTCCTCTATATACCTAAACTCAAATTTTAGTTCCACATGCGTGACGATGTGTGTCTTTGCTTTGTCAAAAATACTCCATGTTGTGGCGAGAGATCTAAATCCAGGAAGCCGGTACGCGTCAGTGTGACTTTGTCGTGAGGTTTGAGTTGTCATAGGCACATCGTGTTAAATTTCATGGCACTAGAAAAACTAGCGTTCCCCTTGTTTTTGGGATTTAATGCTTCACTGTGCTGCTTTTTCACCCACTAAATTATGTGAAGTGGCGAAACTGCTTAAACAGTTTTCCACTATAGTACATAGTAGTCATAGAGGACTGGTATGGAAACGAGGCGGAGGCAATGGCAATCTCTTCGCAAGGTGCTGACAAATGACGTTGATTAAAGTAACAACTAACGGGTCTACTATCGTATCGCGTGGGGGGGTGTTCCTTCTCATATGGTGGGTTCTCGCCGATGGCGTAACATCGTCCTGGTGGATCGGTGTGCCGGCGGTGTTACTCGCGGTGACGACTAGCGTCATGCTATTGCCGCCTGCATCTATGGTCTGGTCCGGGTTTCTGAGGTTCGTGCCCTTTTTCCTCATGCGCTCCCTGTTGGGGGGGGTGGATGTGGCCTGGCGTGCTTTTCATCCTGGCATGCCCATCGCTCCGGATCTGATTGAGTACTCGGTGCGGTTACCGCCGGGACTGTCACAGGTGTTCATGGCTAACACAGTGAATTTGCTGCCAGGCACACTAAGTGCTGTGCTTGATCGGAGTATTTTGAAAGTGCATGTGCTGGATCGGCGGAAAGATATTCAGGCCGAACTCGAGGCCGTGGAGCAAAGCGTGGCCCGGATGTTCGGTATATCCCTGACGGCTCCTTGAAGAGGTGGATGAAATGATTCAAAAATATGTGTAGCCAATTGCCGGACAGTAAATTTAGCGTTGCAGGCCGATTAAGGAGGTCTTTCGCATTTGCTGCAACAGCTCGAGCAGGCAAGGTTGCTCGTACTGATGGTACGAGATATAAAGAAATGCAACTGTAAGCCGTTGTCTGGACAAGTTATTGCCGTGATCGAGGCCGCTTTAGCAGACAGTCTGTGTTCATAGCATAGGGTTTGTACAAGATTGCCCCGTGGCCTAATGAGAGGCTCAAGATGGATACTTTACTTTCAGGACATTGCCATTATTTGCCGCAAGGTGAGGTTGTAACACTGCTGAAGTCGGATGTTGCTCATGGGCTCGATATGTTTGAGGTGGTGCACTGCCAGATGTATTTTGGGCCGAATCGCCTTACGTTAAAAAAAGGCGCTCCCCCCCTAGTTTTATTTCTGCTGCAACTTCATCAGTCGTTTATCTATTTTTCTAACAGGTGGCTAGTGCTGAGTATGGTCGCAATGGCCTTGCTACAAGTTTTGTTTGTTTATTCTCCGGCTATGAATTATCTGTTTGGAAGCGCGCCCTTGGGGGTTGTTGAATGGGTATGGGTTTTGACAGGTAACATGATGATCTACACGGTTGTGAATACTGAGAAGTGGCGGCGTTGCCGTGCCAAAAGTGAGTAAGGACGCTAAATGAATGTATTTCCCGACATCTTCACTGAAATAGCGGTATTACTTCTGTTGGCGGCGGCGGTGGGGGCCATTGGCATACGCCTGCGGCAACCGCTGATTGTTGCCTTTATTGCTGTGGGTATTTTGGCCGGGCCCTCAGTGCTGGGCTGGGTAAGTGCCAACGACGAGATCGATCTGCTGGCCAAATTTGGCATCACCTTGCTGCTGTTTGTGGTTGGTCTCAAGCTGGATTTGCACATCATCCGCACCATGGGGCCGGTGGCGCTGGCGACCGGGCTGGGCCAGGTCATCTTTACCAGTGTCATGGGCTATCTGATTGCGTTAGTGATGGGCATGACGCCGATTGCCGCCCTGTATGTGGCCGTTGCGCTAACTTTTTCCAGTACCATCATTATCGTCAAGCTGCTCTCGGATAAACGTGAGGTGGATACTCTGCACGGGCGTATCGCTCTGGGATTTCTGATTGTTCAGGATTTGGTGGTGGTGCTGGTGATGATTGGCCTCAACGCTCTGGGTGCGGCCGGTGAAACCTCCCTGTCTTATGCTGCGCTTGCCGTGTTGGTGAAGGGGGGCGCCTTTATTTTGGTGGTGGTGCTGATTACCCACTATATCCTGCCGCGTCTGCTTCACTTGCTTTCGCACTCCCAGGAATTGCTGGTGTTATTTGGTATTGCCTGGGCTGTGAGCCTGGCGATTCTGGGCGACACTCTGGGCTTTAGCAAGGAGGTGGGTGCTTTCGTGGCCGGGGTATCGCTGGCGTCTACACCCTATCGGGATGCTCTGGGGGCCAGACTGGTAAGCTTGCGTGATTTCCTGCTGTTGTTCTTTTTCATTGATTTGGGGGCGCGTTTGGATCTCGGTCTGCTGGGTGCTCAACTGGCAGAATCTTTAGTTTTTTCCTTATTCGTGCTGATCGGCAATCCACTCATCGTTATGATCATCATGGGTGCGTTGGGGTACCGTAAGCGAACTGGGTTTTTGGCTGGGCTCACGGTGGCGCAAATCAGTGAATTTTCCCTGATTCTGGGCGCGCTAGGTTTGAGTCTTGGTCATATCAATGCTGAGACCATGGGTTTGATCACGCTGGTGGGTCTGATCACGATCAGTGCCTCGACCTATATGATCCTTTTTTCACATCCGCTTTATGAGCGATTGGCGCCCTGGCTGACGATATTCGAGCGTAAGCATCCTCACCGGGAGGCTGGGCCGGGTGTGATGCCTGAGGACGGTGTTGCGGAGATCGTTCTTTTTGGCATGGGGCGTTACGGATCCGGCATTGCTCAGGCGCTGCGGGAACGAGGCTGTCGGGTGCTGAGTGTTGATTACAATCCAGAACTGGTTCGTTCCGGCGACCCTATGGGACATCCTGTACGTTATGGAGATGCAGAAGATCCCGAGTTCATCACGTCGCTGCCGCTTGCCCATGTTCAGTGGGTGGTGAGTACGGCACCCGAACGTCATGTCAATCAAACGCTTATTCATACCTTGCGAAGTTTGGGTTATACGGGCAGGATTGCCGTTACGGCCCATGGTTTTGATGAGGCTGCCAGGCTGGAGCAGGAGGGAGCTGATCTGGTGATGGTGCCGTATGCGGATGCCGCATGCGAGGCGGCTAACCGGCTCCTCCTGGAATAGGTTTCCTCGGTAATACCGTGATGCGCTGCTCGCCTTGGCGGTGAACAATTGATGCCCCTGACAGTGGATGTGGTCTTGTGTGTCCTTTATCCTGGCATGCCCACTGCCCCGGATTTGATTGAGTACGCACTGCGGTTGTCGTTGGGATTGTTGTGGGTGTTTTTATGGCCAGTACGGTGAATCTGCTGCCAGGCATACTGAGTGCTGCACTTGATTGGCGTGTCATGAAGGCGCATGTACTGGATAGGCGGAAAGGTTTCCTGGCCGAGTTTGAGGTGGCGGAATAAAGCGTGGCCCGGATGCTTGGTATATTCCTGAATGCTCTTTGAAGAGGTGAATGAAATGAAACGATTTAAAAATATCCTTTGTGTGGTGGTAAACGGGGAGGCGTGCAAGCCCGCCCTGGAACGCGCCGTCATGCTGGCAGAGAATAATCAGGCCACCCTGACGGTCGTCGATGTGATCGAGCGTGTTACGGCTGGCATCGGGATGCCGGAGGGTGGTCCGATCTCTGTTGATCTACAGGCTGCAATGATGAGCGCCCATGTGCAGGGGCTGGAAAGCTTGACCGCTCCCTTTCAGACACGGCTCGAGATCAAAACCAAGGTGTTAATGGGCGTGTCTTTTCTGGAAGTTGTGCGCGAAGTATTGCGAGCTAAGCACGATCTGGTTATCAAGATCCCTGAAAGTCCGGACTGGCTAGAGCGGTTATTTGGCAGTGATGATATGCATCTGTTACGCAAATGCCCCTGCCCGGTTTGGCTCATCAAACCACAGGTGCCGAAATCCTACCGGCGCATCCTGGCGGTGGTTGATGTAGACGACGCCTACCCACCGGCGGAGCTGGAATCACGGCATGCGTTAAATCGGCAGATTCTTGAAATGGCCAGCTTTCAGGCATTATCTGACTTTGCAGAGCTGCATATCGGGTATGCCTGGCATGCGATTGGTGAGAGCGCTATGCATGGTGCGTTTATGCATACGGCAGAGGAGGAGATCACCGCCTATGTCGAACAGACGCGGCAGCAGCACGCGGCCATGTTAGATGCGCTAGTGAGTGAGGTGTCCAGCAATATGGGTCAGGATGCCCTGGATTATCTTAAACCCCATACCCATCTGGTGAAGGGTTGGGCCCGCAAAGAGATTCCGGCGCTGGCCAAACGGATCGAGGCCGATCTTGTCGTTATGGGGACGGTGGCGCGCACTGGCGTTCCTGGATTTATTATGGGCAATACGGCGGAGACGATTTTGAACCAGATCGATTGTTCTGTGCTTGCGATCAAGCCACCTGGCTTCGTTACGCCGGTCACTCTGGAGAGTTGAACGCGCGTGCAAACCCTTTATTTTGCATTGGCGTTGTTTTTGATGCTGAACCTCGGTGTCGGGATGTGGCGCATTCTTCGCGGCCCGACCGCCGCTGATCGCATGCTGGCCGCACAGTTATTCGGGACCACTGCGGTGGCCGTGCTGCTGCTGCTGGCGCAGGCAACGGGCAACGCAGCCGTGCGTGATGTGGCGGTGCTGTTTGCCCTGTTGGCGGCGGTGACAGCCGTGGCCTTCGTGCGGCGAGCCTGGTCGAACCAGGATCAAGACCATGACACCCATTGATTACCTTTCTGCGGCACTGTTGATCGCTGGGGGAATCTTCTTTCTGGCAGGCACTCTGGGCCTGCTGCGTTTTCCCGATGTCTATACCCGTTTGCATGCCCTGACCAAGGCCGACAATCTGGGACTGGGCCTGATGGTGGCGGGTTTGGCCATGCAAGCAGAATCATGGGCTGTGGCGGGCAAACTGTTGCTGATCTGGGTATTAGTGCTGCTTGCCGGAGCCAGTGTTGCCCACCTGATTGCCAGTGGGGCATTGCAGAGGGGGATCCGCTTGTGGAGGCGGTAATGCTGTTGGCATGGGCATTCGACAGTTTACTGGGTTTGGGACTGTTGTGGTTGGCCTGGCGGGCACTCACCTGCCCGGATCTGTTCAAGGCCATTGTGCTATTCATTGCTTTTGGCCTATTGATGGCTCTGGCCTGGGTGAGGCTGGATGCGCCGGACGTTGCGCTTGCCGAGGCGGCTATCGGCGCGGGCCTGACCGGTGCTTTGTTGATGGCCGCCCTGGCGCGGCTTCAGGATAGCCGTGTTGTTGCATCTGATGGTGGTGATGTTCAGCCACACATTCACCATGTTTTGAATGATGCCCCTGAAAAAGGTGAGAGGAAAGATGATTGATTACCTGATTTTTACCCTCGTTGCGGGTGATTACGTGGTTTCTATTAGCGATCTGGAATTTCGGTAGAGTCGGATGAAATCAGACATCCCGGAGACGTGATATGGACAGGAATCGTTGGTTGGTGTTGCCATTGATATTGGCCCTCGCGGTGGGGCTTGGTTATGCCGTTCTGTCCTTGCCTGAGCGTACGGACGGTCTCCAGAAAATGGTGGCCGACAAAATGGAGGTGAGCGGAGTAAGCAACCCGGTGACTGCGGTGCTACTCAACTTTCGGGGTTACGATACCCTGTTAGAGATGGTGGTGTTGCTGCTGGCATTGCTGGGGGTTTGGTCACTTGGTGGTGCGGCCTTGCATCGCGAGGCCGCACCTGGCCCAGTGTTGGATACCCTGGCACGTCTCCTGGTTCCGGTGCTGATTCTGGTGGCGGCGTATTTGTTGTGGGTCGGAGCCCATGCCCCTGGCGGTGCTTTTCAGGCGGGGTCGGTACTGGGCGCGGCCGGGGTGTTATTGCTTTTGGTGGGTTGGCGTCTTCGCCCCGGTTTAACGGCATGGCCTCTGCGGCTCATTCTGGTCGCTGGCCCTGGCGCATTCGTGATAATGGCTATATTCACCCTGCTAATCGAAAGGCAGCTACTGGAATATCCACCAGCACAGGCTGGTGCCCTGATTTTGCTTCTTGAGACTGCGGCGACGCTCTCCATCGGTGTGACGTTAGCCGCTCTGTTCCTTGGCGAGCGGCCACAGGATAAGGGCAGCAAATGAGCGCCGCATTCTTGTATGCCCTGGTGGGTATGGGGCTGTTCTCTCTCGGGGTGTACGCCCTGATCGTTCACGCGCACCTGTTGCGTAAGATCCTGGCGATCAATGTGATGGGCAGTGGCATCTTTTTGGTGCTGGTGGCATTAGCAAGGCGTACCGGGGAGGCTCAACCGGATGCCGTGCCCCATGCCATGGTCATTACCGGTATTGTGGTGGCCATCTCGGCCACGGCGCTCGCACTCACGTTGATGTTGAAGTTGGCCGCAGAAACCGGCTGTGCCGAGCTCCCCGATGAGAAGAGAGAGTAACGGAAATGGGGGCTGAGGTTTCGGACATCCCCTGGGGTCTTGTACTGATCTTGTTGCCGCTGATGGGAGGCATGGCCTGTTTCCTTTGGCCGAGGGTAACGACAATGTTGGGACTGGTTACAGTTTTCGGTGTAGCGTTGTCAGTCGCGGGCCTAGGTTGGCAAATCCTTGAAAATGGCGTCTATCGTCATGCCGTGGGTGGCTGGGGTGCCCCGCTGGGTATTGATCTGTATGCGGATGGCTTGAGCCTGTTGATGCTGACTGCAACAGCGCTGGTTGGGCTTGGTGTCAGTGTCTATTCGGCGGCCTATTTTAGGCGTGAGGATGCGACTAGATTCTGGCCGCTGTGGCTGTTCCTGCTGGCGGGGCTGAACGCCCTGTTTCTTTCGGCTGATATTTTTAACCTGTATGTCACTCTGGAGTTGATGGGCCTGGCGGCGGTGGCGCTGGCGGCGTTGACAGGTGGTAAGGATGCACTCGGTGGAGCCATGCGTTACTTGTTGGCGGCACTGCTGGGGTCGTTGGCCTACCTGCTGGGTGTGGCGTTGCTCTATCACGGCTTCGGTACCGTGGACATCACCTTGCTGGGCCAACGGGTGGAGTCGGGGCCCGTTTTGTGGGCTGCTCTGGGTCTGATGGGCGCGGGTTTGTTGCTTAAAACCGCTGTTTTCCCGTTACATTTCTGGTTGCCTCCTGCCCATGCCAGCGCCCCTGCACCGGTAAGTGCCCTGTTGTCGGCGCTGGTGGTGAAAGCCTCTTTCTATATTCTGCTGCGTTTGTGGCTCAGCATCTTCGGCCCCCTTGTTGGTGAGGAGGGCGTTGATACCTTGCTCGGCCTGCTCGGTGCCACGGCGGTGCTTTGGGGTTCTGTGCAGGCCTTGCGTCAGACCCGTTTGAAACTGCTCATCGCTTATTCCACCGTGGCCCAGATTGGTTATTTATTCCTGGCATTTCCACTTGCAGCGGCCGCTGGCGTGACAGCCTGGCATGCAGTTATCTATCTGGCATTTTCTCATGCCCTGGCCAAGGCGGCCATGTTTCTGGTGGCCGGTAATCTGTTGCGTTTTGGTGGCCATGATCGTATTGCGGATCTGGATCGGGTGGTGCAGCGCCTGCCCCTCACCACGGGTGCCTTTGCCCTGGCCGGGGTGAGCATTATGGGCTTGCCGCCGAGCGGCGGTTTTATTGGCAAGTGGCTGCTGCTTGAGATGGCTCTGGCACAGGGGCGATGGGATCTCGTTGTGGTGATGATCCTCGGCGGTTTGTTAGCGGCGGGTTATATTTTTAAGGTGCTGGGGCGAGCCTTCACTCAGGCTGAGGTAACGCACAAATCAAGAGCAGTGCCCGCCTGCATGGAATGGGCAGCACTGCTGCTTGCGATAGGGGCGGTGCTGCTGGGGTTTCTAGCCGTTCCAGTGTTGTCGGTGGTGGGTATAGGCGATCCATTCGGTGTCAGCGGTGTTAGACCATGAACGGGAATACGTGGCTACCGCTGTTAGTGATTGCTAGTTCTCTATTGCCGGGTTTGATCATCTTTGGTCTGGCAGAGAACAGGGTACGCTTACGCATTGCACTCAATCTGGTTGGGGCCATCGTTAAGCTTGTGCTGGTAGGCTGGATGTTGTGGGGAACGTCTCAAGGACTTCATTATGAAATGCGCTTGGTACTGTTGCCGGGTTTGGAATTGGTGCTACGGGCTGGCCCGCTGTCTTTATTATTTGTCTCCCTGTCCGCGGTGCTCTGGCTGGTTACTACCGTCTACGCCATCGGTTATCTGGAAGGGTCGCCCTATCGTAGTCGTTTCTTTGGTTTTTTTAGTCTGTGCGTAACCGCCACTGTTGGTGTGGCCCTTGCCGGTAATTTGATCACTTTCCTGGTGTTCTACGAATTGTTGACGTTGGCCACCTATCCGTTGGTCGTGCATCGTGGCACGGAAGCGGCTCGCCGTGCCGGACAAACCTACCTTATCTATACGGTTCTCGGTGGCGCGTTGTTGTTGTTGGGTACGGTATGGCTTTATACCTTGACGGGTACTCTGGAGTTCACTCCGCAGGGATTTCTTAGTGAGGTGGGGGAAGAACATCATTTTGCCCTGATCATCATCTTTGTCCTACTGATTGCCGGGTTCGGCGTGAAAGCGGCGCTGGTGCCGCTGCACGGTTGGCTGCCTCAGGCCATGGTCGCTCCGGCACCGGTCAGCGCCCTGCTGCACGCGGTGGCGGTGGTGAAGGCGGGTGCGTTTGGTATCGTGCGAGTGGTCTATGACGTGTTTGGTATGGAGTTCGCCTCAGGACTGGGTGTTACCGGCCCGCTGGCATGGTTGGCCGCCATCACTATTATTTACGGCTCCATGCGCGCCCTGTTTCAGGATGACCTTAAGCGCAGGTTGGCCTATTCCACCGTGAGCCAGGTGTCCTACATTATCCTGGGTGTCGCTATCGCCGGGCCCATCGCCGCCATTGGCGGCGTGGTGCATCTGGTGCATCAGGGCTTGATGAAAATCACCTTGTTTTTCTGTGCTGGTAATCTGGCAGAGACCCTGGGCATTCATAAGGTGAGTGAGATGAATGGTGTGGGTCGGCGCATGCCCTGGACTATGGCGGCGTTTACGGTTGGGGCCTTCGGCATGATTGGTGCGCCGCCTGTCGCTGGATTTATCAGCAAATGGTATCTGGGCCTGGGGGCATTGGAGGCAGGCCAGGGTTGGGTGATCATCGTGTTGGCGGGAAGCAGCCTGCTTAATGCGGCCTATTTCCTGCCAATTTTGCATCGTGCATGGTTCCGGGAACCTCCGGATGCCTGGCCGGAGGAACACGATTTTGGCCGTAAGGAGACCGCCTTGATGCTATTGCTACCGCCCGTGGTTACTGCGCTGATGGCGTTGGCTGCGGGCTTGCTAGCGTCGGCACCTTTTAGCCCTCTGGAGTGGGCGAAGTTGATTGCGGTGCGGGAGTTCTATCAGCCATGAATGTCGATATTTACGCAATGTTGCTTTTGATAGTTGTGGCCTGGCCTTTGCTGCTGGCCATCCCGGCGCTGCACTCACGTCTGCCCTGGCCTCATCATCTGGCTATTATGCCCGCAGTGGTACTCATGATATTACCTGGCGAAGCCTCTTTGGAACTGCCCTGGCTATTTTTTGGAACCGGCTTTGCGATAGATGGAGATAACCAGTGGATTTTAGGGATGTCCGTAGCGATTTGGCTTATGGCTGCGACAATCGCAAAAAATATAAAACATGATTTTGCAACTCCATTCTTTCTGCTGACCCTGGCCGGAAACCTGGGAGTTATTTTGGCCGCCGATCTGGTTGGCTTCTTCGTCTTTTCGGCCTTCATGGGTTACGGCTTTTACGGATTGTTGATCTACAAAGGCGATGCAGAGGTATGGCGTGCTGGGCGTCTTTATCTCATCTTTCTGGTTTTGGCCGATCTGGCCCTGTTTGAAGCTCTGTTACTGGCCGCATTTACGATGCAGAATCTGCGGTTTGAGGAGGTGCGTCACGTCATGGCGGAGGGATCCTCTTCGCAGTTTTATATCTGGATGGTGCTCATTGGGTTTGCATTTAAGACAGGAATCTGGCCCGTCCATCTATGGTTGTCGGCTGCATTCCGATCAGTTAGCCAATTAACCATGTTATTGCTGGGTGGTGTTCCGGTTACTATGGGGCTGTTTGGGGTCGTGCGCTGGCTGCCGATCGGAGAACATGTTTATTACGTATTAGGGACGGCCATTCAGATGTTGGGTGTGGTGGCTATGCTGTACGTCGTGCTGAGGCTTTTGATGCCGTCTCCCGTGAAACTGTTGCCTGCCTGGGCTAGCACTGCGGTCAGCGGTTTGTTTATCGCTGCGTTGGGGACGGGACTGTCCCATCCGGTGGTATGGCACCAGTACGAGCATCTGATCTATCCCTTCATTGCCATATTGGGGATCTTCCTGGCTGTGTTTGGTTTTGCCATTGGCCGGTTGCCGGAGACACGCCGTTCCCCTGCCCTTGTTGCGTCGCGAGCAGAAGCCTTTAACCTGTGGGTTGAACGATGGATTGGTACAGTCCGGAGCTGGGCGAAGGACAGATTGCTTGGGTTTCAATCCCATCAGCGTGCTTCACAACGGCAGGTGGTTAAGCAATATCAGCGCATCCTGAACTGGCAAAAACCGGGGGGGGTTGGAGTAGGATGGAGCACCAGGATCAGTTTGTTTGTGTTGCTGGGATTGGCGCTGGCCTGGTTGGCGGGATAGTTCTTATTCCTGAATTGGCCTCTGCACTACCTTCGCTTTTGTCTTAAATTTTTGCCCTTTCCGAATACCTGAGATAACAACCGTCACCCCCGGTTCGACCTGACTCACCGTGTTTAATAACTCATACGTATTATTAACTGCTTTGTTATCGAGGTGGGTAACGACATCACCTCGATCAAGACCGGCCAAGTCGGCGGGGCCGTTGCGGACAAGGTTGGTGATGATGACGCCGTTGGGGGAGTCGAGCCGGAAGGATTCGGCCAGTTGCGGGGTGATGCCCTGGATGGCGACACCGAGCCAGCCACGTTTCACTATGCCGTGCTCGATGATTTGACTCATGACGTCTTTGGCGAGGCTGACGGGGATGGCGAAGCCAATGCCTTGTGAGCCGCCGCTTTTGGAATAGATGGCGGTGTTGATGCCGATGAGTTCGCCGTTGGCATTGATCAGTGCGCCGCCGGAGTTGCCGGGGTTGATGGCGGCGTCGGTCTGGATGTAGTTTTCGTAGGTGTTGATACCGAGCATGCTGCGGTGGGTGGCGCTGACGATGCCAGAGGTGACGGTTTGACCAACGCCGAAAGGGTTGCCGATGGCCAGTACTACATCACCGACACGTAATATTTCTGAATTGCCGAGGGTGATCACCTGCGGTTGGTCAATGTCGATTTGCAGGATGGCGAGATCGGTATCGGGATCCGTGCCAACTAGCCTGGCCCGGGTGGTGAGGCCATTGGTCAAGGCGACCTGGATTTCGTCGGCACCTTTGATGACGTGGTTGTTAGTCAAGACATAGCCTTGTGGGCTGACGATGACTCCGGAGCCGAGACTGGTATCCAGGCGTTCGCGGGGTACGCCAAAGCGATCGCCGAAGAAGCGTTTGAAGACGGGATCATCCACCAATGGGTGGGCACGTTCTATGACTCGGGTGAGGGTGAAGATATTAACCACGGCCGGTTGGGCGATGGCCACGGCATCAGCATAGGAACCGACGGCCTGTTGGGTTATGGGCTGATCCTCTTTCACAGCTTGCTTAAATTCAACCACATGCGGATGGTTGCTCATCTGGTTGGGGTAGAAATATAGAATAATAAAGGCCGCAGCCAAACCGAGGGTGGCAAATTGGAAAATAAAGTTGAGTGTTTTGTTAATACGCATAGTGCTGAATTTTCGTTACACTTATTTTGTTACGCTGGGGTGGATATATTGTAATCAAAAAGGATACCAGAACACATGGTACAAGTAGCTGATTTAACACAATACATTGCAGATTTGTTATCTGTGGATCGTTTTAAGGATTATGGCCCGAATGGTTTACAGGTTGAAGGCCGCCAGGAAATAAATCGTATAGTTTGTGGTGTCACGGCCAGTCGTGCCTTGATCGACGCGGCTATTGAAGCAAAGGCCGATGCTATTCTAGTGCATCATGGTTATTTCTGGAAAGGGGAGAACCCTTGTCTGGTGGGCATGAAGGCAGAACGTATCCGTCGTCTGTTCAATGCTGATATAAATCTGCTGGCTTATCATCTCCCCCTTGATGCTCATGCTGAGCTGGGCAATAACGTGCAACTGGCCAGACGTCTTGGTTTTACGATTGAGGGACGATTTATCGGTGATGCCGAGACCGGCATTGGTATGTATGGATCCTTAGCATCGGCGATGAGCGGCGAAGAGCTTGCCGAGCATATCAATACGGTGCTTGATCGTCCCCCTCTGCATATTCAGGGTAGTGATCGACCTATCAAGCGCATTGCCTGGTGTACCGGTGGTGCACAGGGTTATATCGAGCAGGCAGTAGCGCTGGGGGTGGATGCCTATTTGACGGGTGAGGTCTCAGAACATACGGTTCACACGGCACGGGAATGCGGTATTCACTTCTTTGCAGCGGGTCATCATGCCACTGAGCGTTACGGTGTACAGGCACTTGGATCCCATTTGGCTAAAAAAATCAAGCTTGAATGTCAATATGTCGAGATTGAAAACCCGGTATAACTTATTGAATAGCTGAGTATTTTTGATGTTGCTCTTGACCTGCGTGGCTGTTTCGTTCACACTATGCCGCCGTTTACGACATAAGTTAAGTTTATATTTTAGGTTCCTGCATATTCAGTGATGATAAAAATTAACAAGTTAGTCCAATCACTGCCTATCCGGTTTTATTCAGTATTTGGAGATTATCGAATATGAGTACAGATGGTGTTGATAACAGCCGACGCCGCTTCCTGACTGCTGCCACTAGTGTGATTGGTGCAGTCGGAACGGTCGGTTTAGCAATCCCTTTTATCTCATCCATGAACCCAAGTGCTCGCGCCAAAGCGGCGGGCGCACCAGTGGAAGTGGATATTAGTAAACTTGAACCCGGTGGTATGGTGACCATCGAGTGGCGAGGCAAACCTGTTTGGGTGTTGCGTCGTACCAAGGAAACAATGAAAAATCTGGAAGGCATGGCTGACATACTGGCCGATCCTGATTCAGACGCCACGCAACAACCTGCGTATGCCAAAAACCTGTATCGTTCACGTACTGACAGTCCAAATGTGGTCATTATGGTTGGCATCTGTACGCATCTGGGTTGTTCGCCACAGTATCGTCCTGAGCTGGCCCCGGATGATTTGGGTGCTGACTGGAAGGGTGGGTTTTTCTGCCCCTGCCATGGTTCAAAGTTTGACCTGGCTGGTCGTGTTTATAGTGGTGTACCTGCACCGACTAACCTGGTGAT
Source organism: Gammaproteobacteria bacterium (assembly GCA_022712915.1). Taxonomy (GTDB): domain Bacteria; phylum Pseudomonadota; class Gammaproteobacteria; order UBA6429; family Thiohalophilaceae; genus JAHEDB01. The sequence continues at coordinate 17,994 of JAFLJQ010000151.1, forward strand.
ACCTCCACACATGTATCTGAGTAAATCAGTCATTCTGGTAGGTAAAGACGGAGGAGTTGCCTGATGGATAAATTAGTTGCTTTGTTGGGCTGGGTTGATGAGCGTTTTCCACTGAGTAAAATGTGGAGAGAGCATCTTTCCGAATATTACGCACCAAAGAATTTTAATTTCTGGTACTACTTTGGTTCCCTTGCCATATTGGTTTTTGTCCTGCAAATTGTCACCGGTATTGTGTTGACTATGTATTACAAGCCAGATGGTGATATGGCCTTTTTCTCTGTCGAGTACATAATGCGCGACGTGAACTGGGGCTGGCTGATTCGCTATATGCATTCTACGGGAGCATCGGCCTTTTTCCTGGTGATTTATCTGCATATGTTTCGTGGTCTGATGTATGGTTCATACAAAAAACCTCGTGAACTGCTATGGATCTTGGGTGTGTTGATTTATCTCGCAATGATGGCCGAGGCCTTCTTTGGTTATTTGCTGCCATGGGGTCAGATGTCCTTCTGGGGGGCGCAGGTTATCGTAAACCTGTTTGCTGCCGTGCCGTTTGGTATTGGTGAACCTTTGTCAGAGTGGATTCGTGGTGATTTTGTTATTTCTGATGCCACATTGAATCGTTTCTTTGCCTTCCATGTGATTGCTGTTCCATTTGTGTTAGCGGCCTTGATTGTTGTTCATATTCTGGCTCTGCATGAAGTTGGTTCTAATAATCCGGATGGTATCGAAATCAAGAAGAACAAGGGCCCGGATGGCATTCCACTCGATGGCATTCCCTTCCATCCTTATTACACAGTGAAAGATATTGTCGGTGTGGTGGTGTTCTTTATCTTCTTCTTTGCGGTGGTGTTTTTTGCGCCGGAGATGGGCGGTTACTTTATTGAGCCTCCCAACTTTGATCAGGCTGATCCTCTGAAGACCCCGGCTCATATTGCACCGGTCTGGTATTTCACGCCATTCTACGCCATGTTGCGAGCGGTACCGCCGATGCTCGGTTCACAATTTCCTGGTGTTATGGTAATGGGTGCTGCGATTGTGGTGCTGTTCTTCCTGCCCTGGATTGACCGTAGCCCGGTAAAATCAATTCGTTATCGCGGTAATAGTTTTAAGATTGCTCTGGGTGTATTTGTTGTGAGTTTTGTTATCCTCGGTTGGTTGGGAACGCAGCCTTCTACCCCCGGCATGACGATATTGGCACAGATCTTTACCATTTTGTATTTTGCGTACTTTGTTGCCTTGTGGTTTATTCCCAAGTTTGAAAAGACCAAACCAGTACCAGAGAGGTTGACATCATGAAAAAGTTAATCACGGCATTTTTGATGACTATGATGCCTGTGCTGGTGATGGCCGCCGGCGATGGGATGCATAACGACAAGGTCGATATTGATTTGAGTAACAAGGCTTCGTTGCAAAATGGTGCCAAGTTGTTTGTTACTTATTGCCTGAGTTGTCACAGTGCTAAGGCTATGCGCTATAACCGTTTGGTCTCGGATCTGGGTATGACGCAAGAACAAGTTGAAAAGAACTTGATCTTTACGTCTGATTTTTCCAAAAAAGAAGATGGTGAAGCCACTAAAGTCGGTAGCTTGATGGAAGTTGCCATGCAGGCCCGTGATGCTAAACAGTGGTTTGGTACCAAGATCCCGGATTTGTCGGTGGTGGCCCGTTCCCGTGGTGCTGATTGGCTTTATACGTATTTGCGAACCTTCTATATTGACAAGTCTCGTCCATATGGTGTGAATAATCAGCGCTTTCCCAGTGTAGGTATGCCCCATGTCATGTGGGAACTGGAAGGTTTTAAAAAGGCTGTCTACGAGGATCACAAGGGCGCGGATGGTAAAGTTCATAAGGTTATCTCTGGTTTTGAAACAGTTGTCCCTGGCAAGTTGTCCACGGTCGAGTTTGATAATGCCATGCGTGATCTGGTGAACTATATGGTTTACATGGGTGAACCAGCTTTACTGGTACGTAAAACTATTGGGGTCTGGGTGATGTTATTCCTGGTCCTGTTCTTCTTTGTTGCGTATGCGATGAAGAAGGAATTCTGGAAAGATCTTCACTGATTTTTAGCGAGTTCCAGAAACGGGTAACAATGGCCAAGGGGGAGTAATCCCCCTTGGTCGTCTTTGATAAGTATTTTTTTAGGGTGATTTAGTATGGCGCAAGTGGCTAACAAACGATTGGCTATGATCTTTTACTCATCAGATCTATGTCCTTATTGCCATATCGTGCGTATCGTACTGGCGGAAAAAGGCATCAGTTACGAAACTCTGGATGTGGATCTGAATAATACACCAGAGGACTTACGGGATCTCAATCCCTACAATGAAGTTCCTACTCTGGTTGATCGGGATCTGGTGTTATATGACTATCGAGTAATTGTCGAATATCTGGATGAGCGTTTTCCTCACCCCCCCCTGATGCCGGTCGATCCGGTTTCACGAGCACGTAACCGTTTGATGCTGCACCGTATCGAGAGGGACTGGTACAAGATGGTTGATGCTATCATTGCAGGTGGTAAAGACGCAGATAAGGCGAGCAAGGAATTGCGTGACAGTCTGGTAGGTGCCTCTCCCATTTTTGATCAGAAAGCGTTTTTTCTGAGTGATGAGTTTACCTTGATGGATGCGGCGCTGGCTCCAATGTTGTGGCGTTTGCCCCAGTTCGGGATTGAACTGCCTGCTGTGGCAAAACCACTGATCAATTATGCAGAACGCATGTTTGAACGTGAGTCGTTTCAGGAAAGCCTAACCGAAGGTGAGCGAGAGCTGCGCCAAATGGCTTGATTATTGAAATAGGGAATTTCGAGACGGCCCGATTTGTTCGGGCCGTTTTTATTTTAAGAGGAAAATTCACCTGAAAATTGTTATTTACACTGTGAATTCAGTCAAATTTTTGTTAAAAAGTACTTGTGAGAAATATTCCGGTGAGTTCCATGTTACCCAGCCAGCCCTATTTACTACGTGCCATATATGAGTGGATTGTCGATAATGACATGACCCCCTACGTTTTGGTTAATGCCCGCAATGATGATGTTCATGTTCCACTGCAACATATCGACAATGGTAAAATTGTCTTGAATATCGCTCCGCGCGCAGTATCCAGTCTTGAATTGGGCAATGATGCCGTGATTTTCAGTGCACGGTTTTCTGGTAGCCAGACTAGTGTCAGTTTCCCGGTGAGTGCTGTTATGGCCATTTATGCCAAGGAGAACGGTCAGGGGATGGTCTTCAATGAGTCAGATAATGATGGTGGCGATGACAATACCTCGGGTGACTCAAGTAAGAAACAGGTGCGCCCAAGTCTGAAATTGGTTAAATAACTCAGGCTGCAACATTTGATTTGGCATGTTGCACCTGATTCCGGCCACTATGTTTGGCCTGGTAGACAGCCTTGTCGGCCTCTTCAAATAGCGTATTAAACTTCATATTGTGATCCTGGCCGGTGGAAGCCACACCAATACTGGCAGTGATTTTTATTTCGGCTGGCATTAGGGCCTCCACTTGTTGGCGTATTAATTCGGCCTTTTCCAGTGCATGGTTGGCATTGCAATGGCTCAATAACATCACAAATTCCTCACCACCAAAACGGGCAGCAAAATCTTCTTTGCGGCAAGCCTGATTTAATAAACGTCCTATCTCTGATAAAACAACATCGCCAGTGGCATGGCCATAAGAATCATTGATGTTTTTGAAGTGGTCAAGATCGATTACCAGCAGGCTAAGCTCGAACCGGTGTCGTTTTGCATCACTGATGTATTTAGGAGCCATTTCGGTCAGGCTGTGACGATTATAGAGACCGGTAAGCTGGTCGGTCATGGCTAAATCAAATAGTTTCTTTTGCTGCTCATCAACCTGATCAAATAGTTTTTTGAGGGCGATCAGGTTATTTATTCGGGCACAGAATTCTTCATGTTGAATGGGCTTAGTAATAAAATCATTGGCGCCTTTGCGTAATACATTGATTCTCATATCGGTATCGCCTTGACCTGAAATGGCAAGAATCGGTGTGCGTGATTTTTTACTACCACTCTTGCGAATAGCTTCAACAATATCGGCCCCGGTCAATTTTCCTTCAATAAATATATCACTGATGACTAGATCATAATCATTACCATCAAAAGATTGCATGGCCTGTTCACCATTAAGAAAATGGTCAACACTCAGACCTATTTTTTCCATGAGTGCAATGGTCAGTTGAGCAACGCTTTTTGTATCTTCAATATAAAGTACCTTACTGGCTTTGTTGCGGTTGATCTGCCCTGCAAGTTGTAACAGACCATTGTAGAGTGATTCAAAATTATCTTTTGGTAAAATCTCTATGTAACCAGCCTGTTGTGCCTCTTTTAGAGAAATATTAATATCATCCGCGGTTAGCATGACAAGGCTATTGCTGTAAAAATAATTATTAATATTGTTCACTTGTTGCGCAAATTCGATACCGGTCATGTCGGGTAGATTTTTTGATACCAGAATAAAATCATAGCCATTCTTTTTTATGAGTTGAAAACCTTTACATCCAGTTGACGTCGCATCTACTTTAATTCCAGTATTGCCCAGCATTTCATGAACAATCTGTTGATAGAGCTTCGTGGGTTCGATGAGTAAGACGTTCATATTTTAGCCTTTAACATAATTTAACAGACATTTAGCTGACAAGTATTGTCAGGTATTTGAGTATAGGTATTTGACGTGCCAATTTGTTAGGTGTTTTGTTAATATTTGCAAATCCTATAATATTGGCTCTTCAGAAAAATCTGTGGGTTGATTCCGGCTCAGGAAGCTTCCCCATCGTATGAAATAGTGCTATTTCCAGCGTTTCATAGTGCCTAAACCCATACGCTTTTCTGGTGACCAAATTTACTTTACGATTCAAACCC